>PCCQ01000016.1 GCA_002731795.1 Fidelibacterota bacterium | reverse complement strand
TAACTAATGCAAAGGGTATAAATGCAAAGCCTGTAGCTGAATTTATAATGTCTCAAATACTATATTTTTCAAAGCAGCTACATTCATGTGAAACCTTTAAGCAAGATAGAGTATGGAATCAATGGGAGCTTGCAAAAAATACTTTGCAACTTTCAGATCTAACTTTGGGGATCATAGGTTACGGTGAAATTGGGAAGGAGCTTTCAAAACTAGCAAAACCATTTGGGATGAAAGTGATGGCTACTCGTAGACTTCAAAAAAAAATTGAAAATAAAAAGTTCGTTGACCAGCTTGTCCCACTTAATGATATGAACATTATTGTTGAGCAAAGTGATTTTTTATCAATAGCCTGTCCATTAACTCATTTAACTAAAGATTTAATTGACGCGAAGGCGTTTACTTCAATGAAAAATACTTCAATTATTATTAATACTTCTAGAGGAGGTATCATTGATGAGAGCGCACTTATCAATGCACTAAAAAATAAAGATATAGCAGGGGCTGCATTAGATGTCTTTGCTACTGAGCCACTAGATTCAAAAAGTGAGTTGTTTGATCTTGACAATGTATTAATATCACCACACATATCCGGAAATTTTTCAAGCTATCAAGATAAAATGATTATACAATTTGGTGATTTTTTAAATAAATTTTTAAATAATAAGACAATTAAGAATAGAGTCTGTAAAAAAAGGTTATACTAATAATGAGAGAACTTTATCCAGAAATAACACCATACAATTCATTTAAACTTAAAGTATCAAATATCCATGAAATATTTGTTGAGGAATCAGGTAATCCCGATGGTAAGCCTGTCATATTTTTACACGGAGGTCCTGGAGGGGGAATAGAACCTGTTTATAGACAATATTTCAATCCAGAAAAATGGCGTATTATTATTTTTGATCAGAGAGGATGTGGGCAAAGTACTCCCCATGCTGAACTTACTGAGAATACAACCTGGGATTTAGTAGATGATATTGAAAAAATTAGAGAAAAGTTAAATATAGAAAGTTGGACCGTATTTGGTGGCAGCTGGGGATCAACATTATCATTATCTTATTCTATAACTCATCCAAGCAGATGTGAGGCTTTAATTCTTCGGGGTATCTTTCTATTAAGAAAAAAAGAAATAGATTGGTTTTATCAAAAAGGATGTAGCTTTATTTATCCAGATGCATGGGAAGGGTATTTACGTCCAATTCCAGAAAAGGAGAGAGACAATCTTGTTGCAGCTTATTATAAGCGATTAACATCTTCAGATGATGCTGTTAGAATTGAAGCAGCTAAAGCATGGTCAATTTGGGAGGCTTCAACAAGCAAATTATTTCAAAGTAAAAAGTCACTCCACTCATTTGATGATTCTAAGGTAGCGGAGGCTTTTGCGAGAATAGAGTGTCACTATTTTACTAATGGTGGTTTTTTTGATACGGATAATTGGTTAATTGAGAATATTGAAAAAATTAAGCACATACCAACGGAGATTGTCCAAGGCAGGTATGATGTAGTATGTCCGATGTTATCAGCTTGGGAATTACATAAAGCGTTTCCTAAATCAGGATTTCATATTATTCAAGATTCTGGACATTCTATGACAGAAGATGGTATAAGAAGTAAGTTGATTGAACTAACAGATAAGTACAGTAATGTTTAAAAAACATTTTTTAAGTATTTTTAAAATCAGAAGTTCATGAACATTTTGAAGACAAATAATTATAAAATTTTATTAGTTGATGATGAACAAGATATTCTTGATATCTTAAATTATAATTTATCTAAAGAAGGATACAAAATAATATGCGCTGAAAATGGAGTTGATGCATTAGATAAAATGTCTTCTGATATAAATCTAATAATTTTAGATGTTATGATGCCCCAAATGGATGGTCTTGAATTTTGCAAGATTATTAAATCAAAAATAAATTATAAACATATACCCATTATTTTTTTAACTGCTAAAGATAATGAGATAGATGAAATTATAGGTTTAGAAATTGGTGCTGATGACTATATATATAAGCCAATTAGCATAAGAAAATTAAAAGCTCGAATAAAAGTATTGTTAAGAAGAAACCAAGGCAATGATAGTAAAAGTTCAAAACAATATATATGTAATAATCTTTTGTTAGATTATGAGAATTATAGAGTATATATAAAAAATAACATTGTAAATCTAACAACAAATGAAATGAAGATTCTTTTTTTATTATCAAGGTCCCCCAAAAGGTTTTTCACTAGGCAAGAAATATTAAATATTCTCTGGAAAGATGTAATTGTAAGTGATCGAACAGTTGATACTCATATTGTTAGCATCAGAGCTAAGTTAGAAAATTATTCCAATATTTTGGAAACAAAACGTGGACTTGGATATTCCTTTAACCCTAGTTTATATGTTCAACAGAAATAAGTTATTCATTCAAGCTTCAATGACTTTCTGTATATCTTTAAGTGCAGCTATCATCATATATATTTATTTTCAATCAAATATATATTTGTTATCTATTTTACTTTCCATATTAATAATATTTAATATTAAAATTTTGTATACTTTCTTTTATAGAATTAATAAAATTAAAAGGCAAATTAATGCTATATATAAAGATAATTTTATTTTTGACAATTCTACTGAAAGCTTTGAATTATTAATTAATCAAATTGATAAAATATCTCAAAAATTCAAAAATGATAGATTAGAACTAAATAAAGTAAGTAAAGTTCGAACTGAATTTTTAGCCAATGTTTCTCATGAGTTAAAAACTCCAATTTTTGCAATAAAGGGTTTTACAGAGACCCTATTAGATGGTGCACTTGAAGATTCTAAGGTTAATAAAAAATTTGTAGAAAATATCGAGACTCAGGCAAATAGGTTAGAAAATTTATTTTCTGATTTAATTGATATCTCAAAAATTGAATCCAATCAATTAGTATTAAAATTAAATAAATTTAAACTTCAAAGACTTATAGATTGGTCTAGAGATACATTCGCAGAAACTATAAATAATAAAGGAATTAAATTTATTGTTCCTGATTGTAAAGATTTGTGTGTAGTTGGAGATGAAAAATATTTAAAGCTAGTTTTTTCTAATTTGATTAACAATGCTATTAATTATTCTAATAGTGGTAGCATTATCATTGCAGCTAAATCAATTCAAAATAAAGTAAAAATTTCCATAACAGATAATGGTATAGGTATTGAGCAAAAACATATCAATAGAATTTTTGAAAGGTTTTATAGAGTTGATTCTGATAGATCAAGGCAAACAGGTGGTACTGGCCTTGGACTATCTATTGTTAAACATATTTTGGAGGCACACGATGCTGATATTAAGGTAGAGAGTGATACTAATGTGGGCTCTATTTTTTCTTTTGAACTAAACAATAAATAAATTCTTAACATAAACTTAACACTATCCTCATTTTATCTTCATTTCAATTATTTAATTTTAAATATTAATTATAAAGGCAGAAGATGAAAAATCAATTAACATTTTTAAAAATTCTAGGTGTATTTCTTTGCTTATATTTATTTTTGGTTGGTATTGGAGGATTATCATCAGGAATTAAAGGATTAGGAGGTGGTTTTGCCAAGACAGTTTTAAGTACTACTAGCAATCCATTTACAGCTCTTTTTATAGGAATCCTTTGTACAACACTCTTTCAAAGTTCATCAACTACGACTTCTCTAATAGTTACAATGGCAAGCACTGGAGCTCTTACTATTGGTGGAGCAGTGCCAATGATTATGGGAGCTAATATTGGTACCACTGTTACAAATACATTAGTTTCTATTGGATATATAGGTAAAGGCAATGAATTTCGAAGAGCTTTTGCAGCATCGACAGTACATGACTTTTTTAATATAATGTCTGTTATGATTTTATTTCCCCTAGAGCTCATGTTTGGCTTTTTAGAAAAACTTTCTTTGGGTTTGGGTACAATGTTATTTGGAGTACTTTCCACTGACCAAGCATTTAAAAGTCCAATTAAAAAAGCCGTAAAATGGGGTTCAAAAAAAATAGAATATATAAGTTTTGATAATGATATCGTATATATTATTCTTAGCGTTCTTCTTACATTTTTAATGCTATTTAGTATTGTTAAGTTACTTAGAAGTCTTGTATTGGAAAAAGTTGAAGCATTTTTTGATAAATTTTTATTTAGAAATGCAATTAGTGCGATGATTTTTGGAATTATTTTAACTATTATGGTACAAAGCTCATCGATCACCACATCTACTATTGTGCCATTGGCAGGGGCTGGAGTTTTAACGCTTCGACAAATATTCCCATTCACATTAGGTGCTAATATAGGCACTACTGTTACCGCTTTAGTGGCATCATTAACTTTAAATCCAATCGCAATGGTGGCATCTTTTAGTCATTTATTTTTTAATATTTTTGGTATTGCCCTAATCTATCCAATCAAAATTTTAAGGGAAATTCCAATTAAGCTAGCAGAGAGTATGGCAGACCAATCTGTAAATAATAAATTCATTCCGTTGATTTATTTAGCTATATTATTTATAGGTCTACCATTAATCATAATTTTTATGGGGGGTTAAAATGTTTAAACAAATATTTGAAATGTTTAAAAGTGATAGTTTATATGAACAGGCATTATCAGAATGCCATGAAATGCTAGAAATAGACAGAGAGATGTTTAATGAATCTATTAATGCGCTTAGAACATCAGATTCCGCAGAAATACCAATTGATATTTATGCAATGGATAAAAAAATTAATTCATTTGAAAGAGATGTCAGAAGGAAGGTGATGACACATCTTGCAATATCAGGTTCACAAGATTTAGGCTCAGGATTAATCTTAACTAGTGTTGTAATCGATATTGAGAGAATTGGAGATTATACAAAAAACATCTATGACCTCGCAGTTAGCTATCCAAAGAAGTTAAATGCCGGTACCTTTGAAGATAAACTTACTACTATTGAGCATAATACAAAAGATTACTTCAATAGAACGATTGACACTTTTAAATCTCAGGATATTGATTCTGCAAGAGAACTAATGGGTAATTATAAGGAAGAAATTTCAGAGGTGAGTCAATCAATAGTAGAGGGCGTGATTTCTGGAAAAGATGATAGTTTATCTGCTTCCCAGGCTGCATCAGTAGTCTTATATAGTAGATACCTAAAAAGAATTGCTGCACATTCAAGAAATCTTATTTCAAGTATAGTTAATCCATTTGAAAGAATAGGATATCCAGAATAAAGGTGAAACAAACTTTACTTTTTCTTTGTACGGGAAATTCGTGTAGATCGCAAATGGCGGAAGGTTTCGCTAAATCTTTACTAAATGAAAAATATACCATATTCAGTGCAGGAGTTGAAGCACATGGTCTAAATCCCAAAGCTGTAGAAGTTATGAATGAAAAAGGTATTGATATATCTAAACAAGAGTCATCAAAAATAACTAATGACCAGCTTTCTAATTATAATTTCATTGTAACTCTATGCGGTGATGCAAGAGATAGGTGTCCAATTTTAGCAGATATACAAAAAAATATTCATTGGGATTTAGAAGATCCAGCAAAGGCTAAAGGCACTGATGATGAAGTTATGGAAGTTTATAGAAAAGTACGAGATCAAATAGCAATAAACATACGTACTCTATTATGATGAATACTAACTTAGCTAAATTTTTAGCAGAGTTCTTAGGTACATATGCTTTAGTTTTTTTTGGATGTGGATCAATGATTCTAAATGAAATCAATCCAAGCTCTATTTCAGTTGATTCAATTCCTATTATCTTTGGTCTTATTGTAGCTGTAATGATATATACATTTGGTACTATTTCAGGTGCTCATTTTAATCCTGCAGTATCAATTGCATTTTGCTTAAATAAAAGCATTAAAATAACGGATTTATATTTTTATATTCCTGCTCAACTGACTGGAGCAATAGCAGCATCATTTTCACATAAATATTTTTTTGGAAATAATCATACGTTTGGCATGACCCTTAATCGTCTAACACAATCTCAAGGTTTTTTTCTTGAAATTTTAATTAGTTTTTTCCTAATGCTTAGCATTTTTAGCATTGCATCTAATAAAAATATATCTAATTTAATTATAGGTTTTTCCATTGGAGGAATCATTTCAGTGTGCTCTTTTGTTGCTGGACCATTCACTGGGGCATCAATGAATCCAGCGCGGTCTATTGGTCCTGCCCTGGTTGCAGGAAATTTGGATAATATTGGGATGTACATATTTGCGCCCATTATAGGAATGTTCATATCATTATTAATATTTAATTATTTAAAACAAAAAGGAGAATCATGAAAAAAATCATATTAACGTTAACTTTAATTTCTGGACTTATTGCTGAAGGTCTTTCTGGTGTTTCGTATTTTCGATATGCTATTGGTGATTTTAGCGAAAATGAGCAAAGTGGATTTTACATAGATAGAGCCTATTTAACTTATAATAAAACAATATCTGATAAATCAGAATTTAAATTTCAAAGTGATATTCACAATATGGGTGGAGCTTATCATATGTTTATTAAAAAAGCTCATATGACATATAAGATGAATGAAAATAGTAAAATTATGATGGGTGTAATTGGAATGAATATGTTAAATATACAAGAGAAGAATTGGGGCTATCGATTTATTCAAAAGAGCGCAATGGATCTTAATAAATGGTCAGCGACAGCAGATCTAGGAGTTGGGTTTCATCAATCTTTAGGAAAAATTTCACTAAGCGTCCTATTAACAAATGGAGAAGGTTATAAAAAAACATCTTCAGATGATTATGAAAAACTATCTATACAAGCAATATATGGTGAAAAAAGACTTGATAAAAATGATGGATTTAATGCGGGTGTAGTATTCTCATCACTAGGTTATGACATAGATGATGAAAGTAAAACAGGAAATGTTATGGGATTTTTCTCTGGTTGGTCAGGTATGGGTGCTAGGTTAGGATTTGAATATAACATGGGTACAGACCTTAATTTAGAGGTTATTGAGTATGATGAAGGAACTGCTGACATAGATGAAACTACTATGTATGATACATCATCTTCTTTAATGTCTTTTTATGGAAATTATACATTACCTTTTTTAAATGATTTATCTCTTTTTACAAGGTATGATATGCTTGATTCAGGTATTGAAAATCATGAAACCACGACATTATTAGCAGGATTAGTATATAAGTGTGAGGGTGGAGTAATGATATCACCAAATGTAAAACAAGTAACAGTCGGAGAAGAGGACCCAACAACATCTATGAATGTAACCCTTCAACTTAGTTTTTAATATATCATTTATACCAAGGCACCCATTCATTGGGTGCCTTAGATAATAAGAAATCATGGAAATTGCTGTTCTTATTTTAGCTGCATTTATCACTTCATCTATATCCGCAGTATTAGGCATGGGTGGAGGCATTATACTATTAGGTATTATGGCCATTATTATACCTGAAGGATATATGGTAATTGCACTTCATGGTATCATTCAATTAGTAAGTAACATCTCTCGTGCATATGTATTTAGAGAATATTTAGTAAATAGTGTTATTAAAAGCTTTTTTGTTGGTTCAGTTGCGGGCCTTGTTCTTTCAACACTAATTATTATATTTATTACAAGTTCATATCAACTAGACTCTGCAAACGATTTAAAGTTTGATTTTTTAAAACCTATGATAGGTTTATTTATTCTATGGTACTTGTTTTTAAAGGGTCCTAAAAAACAAAAAAAATCTTCATTTATATTTGTTGGATGGGTAGGAGGTCTAAGCTCTGTTTTTATTGGTGCATCTGGGCCTCTTATTGCTCCATTTTTTTTAAATGATAACTTTACTAAAGAAAATATAGTAGCTAATAAAGCTGCATGTCAGGCGCTCAGCCATATAGGTAAAATTCCTATATTTATTTATTTATTTCATGTCAATTATATATCGCAAATAAGTACATTACTTCCTTTAATTATTTCTGTATATATTGGAACTCATTTTGGGAAATATATTTTAGGGTTTATCCCTGAGAAGGTATTTAGAGTTTTATTTCAGATTGGATTATTTCTAATATCAATTAAGCTAATAATTATTAATTAGAAAGTGTTGAGAAAATAAATTATAAATTAAATGGTTATAATGATTTATTTGTCACACTTACTATAACCGCATGACATACAAGAATCACAGCCATTCTCGGTTTTTAGTGACTTACTGGAGCATGTTGGACAGATTCTAAAATCACTATTAAGTTCATCCTCAGTTATTTGCAGGTTATCTGCAATATCCTGAGTTTGAGCTATAAATTCATTTTTTTTTTGACCTGATGAAGTATCTTCAGGTTTATCAATGATTTTAACATCATAGAAAAATCGTTCTATGACATCTGCGATTTCAGAATAAAATGAGTGATAATATTTTCCTTCTTTAAAAGAACCACCATTTGGATCAAATATACCTTGAAGTTCTTCAAGAATAAACATTGGATTAGTTCCACGTCTGAATATAGCAGATATTAATCTTGTCAATACAACATACTCAGATGTTTTAGTTAAATCTTTCGAATTAATAAAAATCTCTATGGGGCGAATACCATTATCACTTTTAACATAACTAAGAGTTATAAATACAGAATTTTTTACAAAAGCACTTTTTAGTTTATATACCTTTGCATCAACTACTTCTGGTCTACTGGTTGCCTCTAATTGTTCTTGAGGGGTTTCCTGTTTGACTTGACTAGCCTTAGGCTCTTTATTCTCTTTAATTATATCTGTAGCATTTAATTTTATCATACTTTAACTTCCTCAGTCGTAGCAACGGTTTCTGTAGTTGTGCTTTCATCTTCAGATTCTGTTTTCATCTTTTTTAGATGGTGATACATTGTTGTCAATTTTCCATCTGGTCGCTTGAAAATATCATCTCCAGCCATATCTATAGTTTCACCATTTTCTTGCATAATAGAAAAGCTTTTATTTTTCATTTCTTGAAATTCTGTCATTTTATTTTCAACACTAAGAATCGGGAAGCGACTTCCATCTCTATAAATNGTTACACCCTTAAGCTTATTTTTCCAGGCNTTGATGTAAATATCTGAGATNGTTTCAGGTTCTACATCCTCAGGNAGNTTNATNGTTGATGANATACTGTGATCGATATATCTTTGTATCACACCTTGAACGCCTACTCTTTTAACAGAGTCGATTTTGTGNGCAGTTCTGGTTAAAAATTCTGGTANAACCTCATCAACATCCTCAGCNTTATCAATATCCTCTTGTATNCCCATTTTATCAATNTAGGCTTGTATTGTAGAGTGAAATACTTTAAACATTTTATTTCCAAATGATTCTGATCTTCGTGTATAAAATGTTGAGAAAATTGGCTCTACGCCTCCAGAAACACCTATATAATTCTTTTCTTCACTTTTATATCCAAGAACAATATTCGATATAGACCCGGTTGGAGCAATAGACATAATAGCAATATTTCTAAGTCCATTTTTTCTAATCATATTGTGTGTTTGCTCACTCAATGCTTCTTTTACAAATGGACATTCCATATATGCTTCTTCGTCAAATATAGATGAAGCACCTTTTTCTTTTGCAATGAAAGAAGATGCCTGATATGATGCGTTTGTTATATACTCCATAACTTTTTCAATCATCATCGTTCCTTGCTCTGAGTCATATGCTACACCAAGCTGATTAAGCATGTCCGCAATTCCCATAACACCTAAACCTAATCTTCTTGTTTCTGATGCTGCTTGTCGTTGCTTTGGCAAGGCATTTAAATCTTCATTCCATGTAACGACATTATCTAAAAATCGAACAAGAGTTTCTGATGATTCTGCTAGCTGATCCCAATCTATTGATGCCTCAGGTGTAAATCCATCCTTGACAAATCGTGATAAATTTATTGAACCCAGGTTACATGCACCCCCATCCTCTAATGGAACCTCTGCACAAGGGTTAGTACAAATAATTGGTCTGCCAACATAATTTGAAGGAGAATAATCACTCATTGTAGACCAGAAAATGATTCCAGGCTCTGCAGTTTTGTAGTTTCCTTCAATGAATTGATCCCAGATCTCTCGTGCTTTAATTAAGCTCTTGACCTCATTTGTATTTGGACTATCAAAATAAAGCATAAAATCACCTGAAGCTTTTACAACAATATCAAATTTACCTTTATTGATGGGAATGATATAATCACCAAAAATATCTCTTTTTGATGCATCCTCGAAATCTGATTTTTGAAGATCATAATCGTGATTTTCTTTCACCCATTTCTTAAGCTGATTAAATGATTTAAATGTATTTAATAGTTCATAATCATTAGGATTTTTAGAAGGGATCCCGCTAGAATAATGTAGCTCTTCTTCATCTTGTGGCGCGCTCATGATACGATCTTTATTATTTTTTTGATATACGAGTAATGCAGAATCTCCAAATTCTCTTTGTTCATCAATTGCACGCATAAATTCATCACTTGCTTTTACTGAAATATTTGCGAATCTGACCTGCGTATTTTCCATTACTTGTTTTTTGATGGTATCTAATTCTTTATCATCAAACATGCCGGACCATCCACATTGCTCTACAATTTGATTGGTTACCCAGTTTGGCATTTTTTTAACTTTTATAAAATGTTGAACATCAGGATGTTTCACATCAATAGTAAGCATCAACGCTCCACGTCTACCACTTTGTCCGATAAGTCCTGTTGTTAATGAATATAGTTCCATAAATGATACCGCACCGGTTGAGCTATCAGCTGCATTATGAACCAGTGAATCTTTTGGTCTTAAGCATGATATATCAACTCCAATTCCACCACCATATGAATAGGTTCTCGCACATTCAAAAGCAGCCTCATATATAGAGTCAATATCATCATATTGAATTTTAGAAACGAAGCAGTTCGCTAGCGTCTTGATTCTATATAAATCACCAGATCCAGCAAGAACTCTTCCTCCAGATACGAATCGTCCTTCATATAAATCGGTATAAAATTTTTCAGCCCACTGTTTTTGTTTTGCTTTTCCATCTTCTACGGTTGCGATAAAAGAAGAAAGTCTTTTAAATACATCTTCAGGGCAGGTTTCAACAGTTTCATTGTTTAAATTTTTAAGATAATATTTCTTTTCATAAATTGTTTTTGCAAGTTCATTATCACCTAAATAATTACCATCATAGGGCAATTTGTTACCTTGCAAAGATGATATATGATCATAAATTTCTTTGTAGGTTTTTGTTCGTGAAGATCCAATCACTTTGGTTGTCTTGCCTTGGTATTTAAACATATTTTCAATATCGATCATAAAAATCCCTTATCATTAAAGTTTTATTATTGCAGTTATAAAACAATACAATTTTTTTGCAATTTTTGCCTAATTAGGCACAACTTACTCATAGGTAGCTAGA
>PCCQ01000015.1 GCA_002731795.1 Fidelibacterota bacterium | reverse complement strand
CAATATATCATATATTTTTTTATCTTTTAATTGATTCAGCATAGCTATTCCAGCAGACATTGAAATGGGATTACCCGATAAAGTTCCAGCTTGATAAATAGATCCTTCTGGTGCTATTTGTGACATAATTTCTTTACTTGCACCATATGCACCAACAGGTAGTCCTCCCCCAATCACTTTGCCGAGCGTTGTAATATCTGGATAAACCTCTAATATATCCTGAGCTCCACCATGCGAAACTCTGAATCCTGTCATGACCTCATCAAATATCAATAATGCATTATTTTCTTTTGTTATTTTTCTTAGACCTTCAATAAACTTTTTGTTAGGTTTTATAACCCCCATATTACCTGTTATTGGCTCAATAATTACAGCTGCAATTTTATTTTTATTATCTTTAAATACTTGTTTGACCTGATTGATATTATTAAAATCTAATGTTATTGTTGAATCAACAACAGATTGCGGGACACCAGGACTATTAGGCTGATCAAAAGTTGCCAAGCCAGATCCTGCATTGGAAAGGAATATATCTGCATGTCCATGATAACATCCTTCAAATTTAATAATCAAATCTTTACCAGTAACTCCTCTGGCAAGTCTTACAGCACTCATTGTTGCTTCTGTTCCAGAGTTAACAAACCTTAATCGCTCAATAGATTTGACCGCATTTATAATTAGCTCTGCCAAGGTATTTTCACCTTTAGTTGGTGTACCAAAAGAGGTACCTAATTTTGCAGTTTTTATAATGCTATCTCTAATTTTTTTATTATTATGGCCAAGAACTAGAGGGCCCCAGGAACAAGTAAAATCCAATAGTTTATTATCATCTTCATCATAAATATATGGACCATCACCTTTTTTTATAAAATGAGGTGTACCACCAACAGCTTTGAAAGATCTAACAGGACTATTCACGCCACCTGGCATTAATTTCTTTGCTTTTTTGAAGAGTTGCTCTGAGTTTTTATTATTTATATTCATATTAAATTCATTTATTATTTTTCGCAAAATCTTTAGCGAAGTAAGTTATAATCATATCTGCACCAGCTCGTTTTATAGAAAGTAAAATTTCATTCATAGCAGACTTTTCATCAATCCAACCCATTTTTGATGCAGCTTTAATCATTGAATATTCACCACTAACACTATATGCAGCTATTGGTATATGTATTTTATTTTTTAATTCATTGATTACATCTAAATATGATAAAGCTGGTTTTATCATAACAATATCTGCACCTTCTGATATATCATGTAAAACTTCTTTAATCGCCTCTTTTTTATTAGCTGAATGCATTTGATATTTTTTTCTATCTCCAAATTCAGGCTCTGATTCAGCTGCCTCACGAAATGGACCATAAAATGACGATGCATATTTAGCAGAATAACTTAAAATAGGTAAATTTTTAAATCCATTATGATCAAGACAGTATCTTAATGACTCAACAACGCCATCAATCATACCTGAAGGCGCAATCATATCAGCTCCGTTATTGGCGAGTGATAATGCCTGCTTATTTAAAAGTTTTAATGTAGCATCATTATCAAGGTTTTTATTCTTAATTACACCACAATGACCATGTGAGGTATATTCGCACATGCATAAGTCTGTTATTAGAAGTATATCTGGAAAATGTTTTTTTATTTCCCTTAAAGCTTGTTGAATTATACCATCGTTTGCAAAAGCTGAAGAGCCAATCTCATCTTTATTATCTGGTATTCCGAATAAGATGAATGATTTGATTCCCACATCAATAGCTGATGAAATCTCTTTTAAAGCATTATCGATAGAAAGTTGATAAATATCAGGCATTGATTTAATCTCACTTTTTATATTATTTCCAGCTTTTATAAAAATAGGAAAAATCAAATAATCTTTAGACAGTTTTGTTTCTGAAGTAAGGCTTCTCAATACTTCACTTGATCTTAATCTTTGGTTTCGAAATATTATATTTTTAATATCACTCATAATTATAATTTATTAGTTTATTAGCTGATTTCATTGCATTTAGAATATTGTTTTCTAAAGAAATTCCTCCAATGTAATTACCAGTAAATGTTAAGCCGTTTAAATTTCTTTCAATTTTTTTTAGTGAATTAAGATGATTTTGATAATCAAGTGAATATTGTGGTATAGATTGAGGCCAATATTTATGCTCCACATAAACAGGTTGATTTATAATCCCATAAATACTTTTTAAGTCAGTTTTTACTAATTTTATAATTTCTTTTTTACTAAGGCTAGCTAGAGAAGGTTGTCGACTACCTCCTATGAAAACTGTAAAAAGAGTTTCATCTTTAGGGGCTCTATAATCAAACATCGAAGACAAATAAAGAACTCCTAATATATTTTTCTTTTCAATTTCAGGAACTAATAAACCAAAACCATTTATTGGTAAAGGAATGTCTTTTTTTTTGTAGGACAAAGTAATTGTACTCAATGGAGGATAATCTATGACGATATTATTTTTTAAATCATTTGAGTCTTGATCAGTCAATTTCAACTCGTTCAATTTGTGTATAGGAATCGTTACAACTACTTTATCATAAACTCTAGTAATGATTTCATTATTAATTGAAATTTTCAATAAAAATTTTGAGTCAACATTATCTATACTAATAACTTTAGAATTTAAGCATATTTGTTTTTCCAGCAACTTTGATAGAGAAATAATTAATTCTTCCATTCCAGATTTAAATGATATTATTGACCTTTTAATTTGATTAGGGGGTTTTTTTGATTTGATAAAACCTTTAGTGATGCTTTTATATTCATTTTCAAAATCGTACATCTTTGGAAAAGCATGTTTTATACTTAGAGTTTTTGGATTTCCAGAGAAAGTGCCTGCAATAAATGGGTTTACAAGGTATTCAACAAATTCTTTGTTAAATCTTCTTTCAAAAAAATCATAAATACTTTCTGTTTCATTTAAAGGTTTCTTACGATTGAATACTTCCTTTAATATTTTAAACTTTGTAGTCAAACTAATAAAATCAGAAGTTAAAAAGGAAAAAAAAGAGTTTGGTATATTTTTAGGTTCATTGTTCCTTAAAATATATCTAGCTTTCGATGAATCAAGAGGATAAACTATCTCTAAATTTAAATCATTTATCATTTGCAATGTTCGTTTATCAGAAATAGAAAAAGTATTTGGTCCTTCTTCATAAAGATATTTTGAATCAGAATGAGTACTGATTACTCCACCACAACGCGAAGTTGATTCATAAATTGTGAAATTATGATGATTATTTTTAATTAATTGATATCCAAATGAAAGCCCTGATATACCTGCCCCAATAATTGCAACTTTTTCAATCATTTTTCTATAATATTTAAAATAGTTTTTGCCCAATCATCCGAATCATTAAGACTGGGTACAAGCTCAAGTTTTTCTCCGCCTTTTTTCAAAAAATCTTCTTTGTATGATTCTTTTATTTCAATACTTGTCTCTAAACAATCACTTACAAAAGCTGGAGATACTACTAAAATTCTTTTTTTACCCAAGGATAGAAGCTTATCCAGCTTTTCATCAGTAAAAGGTCGAAGCCATTTATTGTCTAATCTTGATTGAAATGTAACGCTAAATTTATTTTTGTCTAATTTTAAATTGTTTACAATCAAATTAGTAGTCTCATAGCATTGAGCTTTGTAGCAGTATTTATTATGTTCAAAAACACCTTTCTCGCAAGAATGATCTTTGCATAATGATTGATCAGAATATGTTTTATCAACATGACGTTCTGGTAGTCCATGATATGAAAAGAGAATGTGATCAAAGTTTAAATAATCTATTTCTTTAATATTATTTGAAAAACACTGTATATAGTCCACATCGTTATAAAATTGGTTAATTGTTGTAACTTTTGGGAAATTCCACCAACTATTTATAAGCTTGTTACACTCTTCTAATGTAGAGCCTGTTGAAGCTGATGCATACTGCGGATAAAGAGGAAAAATAATTAATTCATCATGATTGTTTAAATAAATCTTTTTAAGAGTTTCAGCGATTGATGGTTCTTGATATCTCATTGCATAATAAAATGTATAATTTCTATTTGATAATAAGTTTAACTTTTTATTGAGCTTATGCGTATAATCTAAAATGGGAGATTTTTTATATATTTTCCATAGTTTTTTGTATTCTTTTGTTGAATTATTAACTCTTAAAGGAATTATAATAAAATTGACCAGTATAAATCTTAATAAAAATGGTACATCGATTACTCTCCAATCCATTAAGAATTGTCTCAAAAACTTCCAAACAGAAAAAATATTTGGTTTCTCGGGTGAACCCAAGTTCAATATCAACACTGCTTTATTCACTATCAATCCAATTTATTGGCTTCAAATAATTATATAAATCTTGCTCATCAGATCCTTTTTCTGGTTTCCAATCATATATCCAATTGCATGATGGAGGAAGAGACATCAAGATTGATTCAATACGCCCATCTGTTTCTAGACCGAATAAAGTCCCTCTATCATATACCAAATTAAATTCAACATATCTTCCTCTTCTGTATAATTGAAAATCTCTGTGATTTTGTTTTATTTCTTTTTTATAATTGTTTAAGTATAATGGGCTAAAAATATCAGTAAAACCATAGCCAATATCTTTAACAAATTTGAAAACTTTACTTAAATTTATATCAAGATAATCAAAAAAAATTCCACCAACACCTCTCGTTTCTTTTCTATGTTTTATAAAAAAATATTCATCACATTTATTTTTAAAATCAAAGTAATTCATATTTTCATGTTTATCGCATATATTTTTTATTTGTTGATGGTAATGGATGATTTCATTCTTATTTACATAGTAAGGAGTTAAATCAATGCCACCACCGAACCATTTTTTTTTATTACGCTCAATATATCTAATATTCATGTGAATTGATGGTACAAATGGATTTTTTGGATGTAAAACTAATGAAACACCCGTAGCATAAAATTCTCGACCTTCTCCAGCCATTTTACTTGATATCTTATCAGACATGGCACCTGATAATGACGAAAAATTGACACCACCTTTTTCAATTTCACCGTTTGATATTATTCGAGTTCTTCCGCCGCCAATACCTTTATCATAATTCCATAAATCTTCAACGAATTCTTGTGAGGTCATAGAACTAATTGATTCACAAATTGAGTCTTGTATATCTTTAAAAGTGTTAGATATTAATTCTTTATTCATACTTATTTAAATTGAGGACTAAAATTCTTTACAGTCTGAATTACTTTCTGTACAGATTCTGGGTTTACTCCAGGGGTAATACCATGCCCTAAATTAAAAATATGCCCGTACCCTCTACCATACGATTTCAAAACTTCTTTAGTTTTTTGTTCAATCACTTCATTACTACATAGCAAAACTGAAGGATCTAAATTCCCTTGCAACGAAACTTTATCTGAAAGTGTGTTTCTGACGGTTTCTAAATTGATTGACCAATCAACACCTACCACAGAGCAATTTATTTCTAGTAAATAACTTAGGATACTTGAAATTGATCTTGCAAAATATATACTAGGCACACCTCTATTATTAACTGTGGTTACAATATCTTTTACATATGGCAGTGAATATTTTTCAAAATCATCTTGTGAAATAAATAAACTATTTGAGTCAAAAAATTGTATGGCATCTACCCCAGAATCAATTTGTCCATTTACATATTTGGATATAGAATCAGTAATTTTATCCATAAGTAACGAGAAAGACTCGTAATCATTATGCATTAATAATCTTATTTTTGAGTAGTCTTTACTTGGTTTTCCCTCTAACATATAACATGCAATAGTCCATGCAGTGCCTGAGAATCCAATTAAAGATACTGATTTACTTAAGTTTTTTCTTACTGTGTTAATGCCATCATAAATATTCTTAAAATATTCAATATTTAAAGAAAGTTTTTCTATGTCTGAGCGTGATTGTATTTTTTCGTTAAATACAGGACCTACCCCAGGAACTAATGTGAAGCTCATTCCTAAAGATTCTGGAATTACTAAAATATCTGAAAACATTATTGCTGCATCCAAATCAAATCTTTCAAATGGAAGAAGCGTTACGTCTGACATCAAGGATGGAGTGTGCATCATTTCATGAAATGAAAATTTTTTTCGTATTTCTCTGTATTCAGGTAGATATCTTCCAGCTTGCCTCATAATCCAAATAGGAGTTCTTTCTACCTTTTGTTTCATACATGCTCTAAGAAATATCTGGTTTTCCATAAAAGTTAAATTCCGTGATGTTTTGATATTAATGAAACAAGTGTTTTTGTCCTTGAATCTTGTGGAAAGATAATATTATTTTCAGTAAATTTTGCTAAGGTTTTTGCTGTTGTATTTCCCATGCAAGCATAAGAATTAGAGTTATTTTTATTTTTTAATTCGAACCAAGCCTCCACACCAGAAGGACTTCCAAAAATTATAGTTGAATTGTCAAGGTTCTGTACTTCTTCTTTGTTGATATTATCATTTTTCAAAGGTTTGTAGAAAGCGTATGAATCTACATTGTCTGGAAATATTGATTTATCGGATTTTTCAGAGCAAAGATGAATAATACTTGAATCTAGATTTTCTCTCAACCAAATTGATAATTGCTCACTATTAAAAAAAGATTTAATAATTCTCAAATTGGATTTGTAGAGCATGCTACATACTTTTTCGCCGACTGTATAGATTTCATGTTCAGAGTTAAGATGATTTGATAACACCTTTGCTGCATAAGGGCTAGTAACTATAAATTTATTATAATTTTTAATTATTGAATCAATCTTGTTGTAATTATCATTTAAAAATAGTTTGATTAATGGTATATGCAATATTTGAGCCGAAGAATCCATAAATTTGTTTTTTAAATACTTAGGCACTAAACTAGACAAAGTCCAGACTATTTTTTTATCATTATTTTTAATTGCATTCATTTTAAAATCTTATTAAGCCCCTTATTTTTTAAATCCTGAAGGATTTGACCAAACAAGTTTTCTTGTGAAATGTCAAATGTGTAATTTTCTTTAATCTGATTATCTCCGTTGGCATCTGAAATAAAAATATTTAATGAAACCACTTGATTATTCAATTCAACTAAGCATCCAATAGGAGAACTGCAACCACCTTCAAGCATATTAGAAATTTTTTGTTCCATCATTGCAGTTTTTAGAGTCCGCTCATGATTTATAGATTTAAGTATATCACTGAATTCTGTCCTTTTTTTTAATACTTCTACTGCAATGATTCCTTGGCATGGAGCTGGAATCATCTCATTAATTGAAAATTGATGGTATTTCTCTTCTCTACTTAATCTTAAATAGGCTGCCTTAGCCATAATAATGCCATCTAAATTTTGACTTTCAATATTTTTTAGTCTAGTTTCAATATTACCTCTTATATCAAAGAGTTTAGAATTTGGAATTAGATTTTTTATTTGAATTCTTCTTCTAATACTACCTGCTCCAATTTTCAAAAATGATTCTAATTTTTGATTGTTTTTATCTTTTCTTGCTACTAAAATATCCATGGGAGATTGACGTTCTAGTACTGCTCCAATAATGAATTGATGTTGTAATTTTGTTGGCAAATCTTTCATACTGTGAACTGCAAAATCGATATCTCCATCAATCAGACTTTTTTCAATTTCTTTTGTATAAAAACCTTTATCCTGAATTTTTCTTATTGGAGTTTTTAAATCCAAATCACCAGCTGTTTTAATTTTTTGTATTAAAACTTTATAATCTGAATGAAGTTCTATTGCATCTTTAACTAAATTTGCTTGGATGATTGCGAGATTACTTCCCCTTGTTCCTATAACAATTTTTTTCATCTTATTTAATCTTGTATATTGATTTCAAGAAATTAATATACTTTCTTTTATTATTCTCTGAAATTGTATCTGATTTTAAAAAACTTATAGGTCCTTTCAGGTATTTTTTAATTAGAGCATTTGAAAATTTCTCAAGAGTTTCTAAAGTTTTGGAATCATATTTATTTTCAACTTTTAAAATTTCATCATCGAGTATTTGTTCGTAATAATGTTTAAGGTTTGATATTGCTGGAGTCACTTTTAATTCATATAACCAATGTATATATTCTATTATCATTTCTTCGATGATTTGATTTACTTGAGGTAATTCTTTCTCTCGGAGAATGTAATATTCCTCTAAAATATCATTGACATCATCTAGGTTTAATACCTTTGTGTTTGGTATATAGTTTGCTGATTTTTCAATATTACTGGGAAGAGCTAAATCCATAAATAATATTGAAGGGTTTTTATCTAATACATTAATGATATCTCTTGTGGTAATTAAATTATATTGAGCTGATGTACATGTAATCACAATATCAACTTTAGGAAGTATACTTAAATAATCATCAAATTTAATGAATTTAGCACCAATTTTTTTTGATAGTCCAACCCCCCTTTTATTGGAACGATTTGAGATAAATATATTTTTAACACCTTTTTTCTTTAATCTCAGGGAAACAGATTTTCCAGTCATACCTGCTCCAATGATAAGTACACTCTTATGCTCTAAATCATTTACTAATTTTGAAATTTTATCAATCGCAGCATAACTAATCGATAAGGAGCCCTCTGATAATTTAGTCTTACTTCTAGCTTTTTTTCCTGATTCTAAGGACGTTTGAACCAATCTTGTCAATATGGATTTCGAAGCACCATGATCTTTAGAAAGTTTAAAACTTTTTTTTATTTGGTTGGTTATTTCTGTTTCACCAATTAGTTGTGAGTCAATTCCACAAGAAACTTGAATCAATTGTTTTACACAATCTATTGCACTTAAATACTTCAATGAATCTAAATTGCAAGGCTTTTTGAAATGTTCATAAATGAAACTAATGAATTTGAATAAATCCTTTTTATTGGAGCAGGAGTAAAACTCAGTTCTACCACATGTACTTATAATAAATAATTCATTTAAATTGAATTGCTCGATAAAACTATAACATATAATTATTTCATCTTCTGATAAGGCAAAATATTCTCTTTCTGAATGACTAACATATTTATGTGTTATGCCAAAATAGTTTAAACTGTCTAAATAATTGTTCATATCATAATTTAATAAAAAATATGCACGATTTGCACGGTTTATATTTAAATAATTTAAATTATTTTTTCAGTTAATTAATTCTTCAATCCAAAAAAGTAAATGAGAATTGGTATAATAAGCCAGAGTAGTCCCTTGATTAAGAAAAAAAGAAACGTCAAGGACGCAAGTTTTTTAATTATTTTATTATTTTTCATAATGTAATTTAAAAAGTAAATGGTTTTAATTAAATATCTTCTTAAAATTATTTACCATGTTTGCAGATAAAATATACATTTTGATTTCAGGCCTGATTATTGGAATAATTTTATATCAATCTTCTATTGTCGCGATCACAGTTTTTAAAAATCTTGATGAGAAAAATACCAGTATTTTTCTGAGAAAAATATTTCCACAGTTTTTTAAAGCTATCATTTTTTTAAATGCTGCATCCTTAATCTTAAGTTTTTTCTCTTTTAGCATTATCAAAATTATTGTGAGCTTCAGTTCGATAATTTTGGCATTAATATGTCTCAAAATTATCCCTGAAACAAATAAAGCAGCTGATGAGAAAAATCAAAAAAAATTTAAGAATCTCCACACATTAAGTGTTGTATCGACTATGCTAATTCTTGTTATGAATACTTTGATAATTTTTTTGATTTGAATAAAATTAAATTTCAGTAGTCTTTACAATTAATTTCACTGATCACCTTTGATGTATTTGATTAACTGCTTACCAATTTCAGTATTATCAATGAAAGCATCAAAGACTGATGCACCTGGACCTGTTGCAAAAATTGGAACAAAGTTAGCAGAATGATAATCAGATGTAAACTTAATCTCTAAATCTCCATCTTTTGAATCATGAACTGCAACACCACCACACTCATGATCTGCAGTAAGGACTACCAGCACATTTGGATTTAATTCTTGATAATCAAGTATATAATTAACTAAATCATTGAGTGACTGCATTTCACCTTTAATATATGTTCCATTATTAGCATGCCCACCCCAATCAACTTGAGACTCTTCAATCATTACAAAAAAACCATTTTTATTTTTTTCAAGTATTGATAGTGCAACTTTTGCCATCTGAGTAGTACTTGCTTCTCTCTTGCCTTCATACACCTTACCCAAACCTTTTTCTGCAAATAATCCAAGAAGTCTTTTATCTTCTTCAATTGGAGTATTAATATTATCAATAAACTGTGCTCCTTTACTTTTATAAAATGTTATTAGGCTATCTGGCCAAAACTTTTTCCCACCACCTAAAATAACATCAACGTCAGCCGTCGCATATTGTCTTGCAATTTCATGTTCTTTTTTACGATAGTCAATATGAGCTGCAAAAGATGCCGGAGTTGCATGGGTTACAGATGAAGTTGCAACTAAACCTGTGGACATCCCCTTTTCTTTAGCCCATTCTAGCATAGTTTTAACTGGTTTCTTGTTATTATCAACACCGATAGCTCCATTGTATGTTTTTTGTCCAGCCGAGAGTGCTGTACCACTTGCTGCAGAGTCTGTTACTCTCTTGCAGGAGGTTGCGCATTCTCCATCATTAGGATGTGTTGCAACCATTCCAATATGATCAAACCTTGCTGGAGCAAATTCTCCATTAGCATAGTAAGATAGAGTATACTGTCCAACTCCTGTTCCATCAGCTATGATGAAAATAATTGATTCAGGATAAGCATCTACTTCTTTTCTGATTGTATAATTAGTGTGAGGTTTTGATTCAAGGATATCATCCTCTTTTGTTGGTAGTTTTTGATCAATCGCAACACTGGTTAAAACTTTAGTTGAACAACTAAAAAGTGTAATTGTCAGCATAATGGTTATTATTCTTTTCATTATTAAATACCTTTACTTTAAAATAATTTTTAAAAGATAGCGATAGTTTTCACGTTCACAAACTCTTTAATACCAAATTCAGATAATTCTCGTCCATACCCAGACTTCTTAACTCCACCGAAAGGAAGCCTAGGGTCTGACTTCATGAAATCATTAATAAATACAGCGCCTGTTTCAATTTTATGAGCTATAGAAAGAGCCTTTTCCTGGTCACTTGACCATACACTCCCACCCAAACCAAAATCAGTGTCATTTGCCAAATCAATCATTTTCTCAATATTACTACACTTAAATACAGAAAAGACAGGACCAAATGTTTCCTGGCTATATACAGGCATATCTTTGGTAATATCTGTCAAAATTGTTGGTGAATAGAAATAACCCAAATTACCAACTTTTTTTCCTCCATATACTAAATTTGCTCCTAATGCAATTGATTCATCTACCTGTGATTGAATCTTATCCAGGATATCAAACCTTGCAAGTGGACCAACTTTTGTATCCTCTAGCATTGGATTTCCTACTTTTAAAGAAGATACAGAGTCCTTAAGCATTTCAAGAAAATCTTCATATATATTATCATGAACAATAAATCTTTTAGCAGCTATGCAACTTTGACCATTATTTAACATTCTACCTTTAATTGCTGAATCTACACATTTTACTAAATTAGCATCTTCTAGTACAATGAAAGCGTCTGCACCTCCTAATTCAAGAACAGTTTTCTTTAAATTTTTTCCAGAACATTCAGCTACTTTACTGCCAGCAAATTCGCTCCCAGTTAAAGACACAGCCTTAATCATTTTATCTGATATGATTTCTGGGATAATATCAATATCAATCATTAAAATTCTAAATACTTCTTTAGGTAGTCCCGCAGCATGGAAAATCTTTTCAATTGCAATGGCGGAACCTTGTACGTTTGGAGCATGTTTAACAAGTGTAGAATTTCCTGCAATAATTGCAGGCACAACAAATCTAAATACTTGCCAAAAGGGAAAATTCCAGGGCATTATACCAAAAATCACACCTAAAGGTTCATATGATACAAAACTTGTAACTGCATTTGATTTAAGGTACTTATCTCTTAAAAAATTTTTAGAATTATCTTCATAGTACTCGCATAGTGAAGCACATTTTTCAATTTCTGCTATTGATTCCAATATAGGCTTACCCATCTCACTGGTTATGGTTTCTGCATATCGTCTTTTATTCTCCAAAATCATTTTTTTGACTTTAGATATTATTTGAATTCGATTTTGAATATCAAGTTCGGCCCATTGATTTTGAGTTTTTGAGGATTCTAAAATTATTTGCTTTACCTTGGTTAAACTCATCTGTTTAAACTCAGCAAACATTTGTTCATTGGCAGGATTTATTGATTTTAATATACTCATATGAATTTTATTCTATTTTTTGGATTAATGTATAGTTAAATTTACGTTTGTTTTTCATCCTACAATATAAAAAAAAGATTTAATATGGAGACCCTGTAATGAGTAATGGCTTTAAAGTACCTGTTCCTATAAACGAACCAATTAAAGATTATGCGCCAAATTCAGAAGAGAAAAAAAGTTTGGTAGTAAAATTAAATGAACTCTCTTCAAAGAAGGTTGAAATTCCTATCATTATTGATGGAAAAGAAATTAAAACAGGCAATACTGGCAATTGCATAAAGCCTTATGACCATGCTCACATTCTGGGTACGTATCATAAAGCCGGTGAAAAAGAAGTGAAAATGGCGATTGAATCATCACTTGATGCATGGAATGACTGGAGTCAGACATCATTTGAGTTTAGAGCTAAAATTTTTCTAAAAATGGCAGATCTTCTTGCTGGACCATATAGAGATACTATTAATGCATCTACAATGCTAAACATGAGCAAGAATGCGTACCAGGCTGAAATAGATGCTGCGTGTGAGCTGATTGACTTCTGGAACTTCAACTGTTACTATGCAGACGAAATTTATAAACAGCAACCAATGTACTCGCCAGAAGGAACAAAGAATCAAACAGAACACAGACCTCTGGAAGGATTTGTATTTGCTGTGACTCCATTTAATTTTACAAGTATTGCCGCAAATCTTCCATCTGCTCCTGCCCTTATGGGCAACACAGCTATATGGAAGCCCGCATCAAGCACGGTCTACCCAGCCCATTTCATGATGAAACTATTTAAGGAGGCTGGCCTTCCAGATGGAGTAATAAATCTGCTTCCAGGTAGTGGAGCTGTAGTTGGAAATCAGATACTAGCACATCCAAAGCTTGCAGGAATTCACTTTACTGGATCAACTGGAGTATTTCAAGGGATGTGGAAGCATATAGGAGAAAACATCAACCACTATGAATCTTATCCTAGAATTGTTGGTGAAACTGGAGGAAAAGATTTTTGCATTGCTCACGAATCATGTAACAAGCAAGCTTTAGCAACTGCAATGACAAGAGGTGCTTTTGAATTTCAAGGGCAAAAATGTTCAGCAATGTCAAGAGCTTACATTCCATCAACGATATGGAATGATGTCAAAAAAATGTATTTTACACAAATTAATGAGCTCAAAATGGGCTCACCAGAACATTTTTCTAATTTTATTAATTCAGTTATAGATCAGAATGCATTTGACTCAATAACATCATATATAGATTATGCAAAAGATTCAGACGATGCAGAAATTATAACTGGCGGGCAATATGATGATTCAAAAGGTTACTTTATAGAGCCTACAACTATACTAACTACTAACCCTCATTTTAAAACGATGGAAGAAGAAATTTTTGGACCAGTCCTTACCATATTTATTTATAGTCCAGAAGATTGGGATGAGACCCTGCGACTTGTTGATACGACTTCACCATACGCTCTTACTGGAGCAATTTTTTGTAATGATAAAGAAATACTACAATCTGCAAATAAAAAGCTAAGATTTTCTGCTGGAAACTACTATATCAATGATAAACCAACTGGTGCAGTTGTTGGTCAACAACCATTTGGTGGCGCACGAGCTTCGGGGACTAATGATAAAGCTGGGTCAATGTTTAACCTTATAAGATGGGTATCTCAAAGAACAATTAAAGAGAATTTTGAACCACCCACAGACTATAAATATCCATTCATGGGAGAAGATGAATAAAATCAATACTAATATAAGGTCAGAAGTAGAAGCGCTTCAAAAGGTTTTGGTGCATACTCCAGGCTTAGAAATGAATCTGCTTAACTCACAAAATACAAATGAGTTTATCTTTGACTTTGAGAAAAACACTTTTTGTGAAAATCAAGACTTTCTTCTATGGGATGATACTATTTATCTTGAGAGAGCTATAGCAGAACATCGTGAAATGTGTCAGGTGATAAATTCTCTAGTAGGAGATAAGGTCTGCATTCAATTCAAAGAATTATTTGAGCAGCTTCATAGTCCATGGACTGAAAATGAAATTATGCCAAACCTTCTTTTTACAAGAGACCTAGCATTTTCGTTTGGATCCACAACTGTGGTATCTTGGAACTCTAAGGTTGCTCGTAATAAAGAGAATATTCTTACAAGTAGTCTATTCAAAGATCATCCATCATTAAATGGAAATAAAATAGTTTTCTTTCATGATAGATACCCAGACTTAACAATTGAGGGTGGAGATGTCATGGTTTTTGATGATAAGACAGTTATGATAGGACTAAGTGAAAGAACAAAAAAAGAATCTGTTCAAGTGCTCTTACCTTATTTTTTAGAAGAAGGATTTTCTAATGTTATTGGAGTATCCCTTCCTAAAAAAAGAACTTTTATGCATCTCGATACGGTACTAACAAAAATTGATGATCATAGCTATCTTATTTATGATCCAGGAGATTCGGTTAACTATTTCAAATTTAATTCTTCTAATCTCAGTGGTCAAAGCCTAACCTCGAACAATCTCAGTTCTCTTGTAGAAGAATTTGATGAATCTGCAACATTATTCAATTGCAGCCAGAGTGAGCAATGGACATGCGGATCAAATGCCCTCGCTGTATCTCCAGGCAAGATTCTTTTATACGAACGAAATCAGAAAACTATAGAAAATTTGATTCAAAATGGTGGGTATACTGGTTACACTCCAAAAGAAATTATAAATGGAAATTTTAATGATAATGAGAAAATTGTAGTTAGCATTAATGGTTCTGAACTTTCAAGGGGTCGCGGTGGTGCCCGTTGTATGACAATGCCACTGGTTAGAGGTTAATTATGGGACAGCAGAATCCAACAGTAATGATATCCTTAGGAGGTAATGCTATCAGTCCTAAAAACGAATCAGGAACGATTGATGAGCAATTTGCACATACACGAGAAAGTCTTACGGCTGTAATGGGATTTGTAAAAAGGCGCTATAACATTTGTATTTCTCATGGTAATGGACCTCAAGTAGGTGCTGAACTCCAAAGAAATGAACTCACTCAAGATGTTATTCCCCCACTCCCTCTTGGTGTGCTAGTTGCAAATACCCAAGGAGCAATTGGGTATATGATACAGCAATCGCTACAAAATGCATTATATACTGAAGATGCCAATAGAGAGGTAGTGAGTATCATATCTCAAGTTAAAGTTGATAAAGATGATCCTGCACTAAAAGAGCCTAGAAAGTATATAGGTAAGTCGTACAATAAAAAAATTGCACATGAATTAGCAGAAAAACATGGGTGGATTGTAAAAGAACAAGAATCTAATATTTGGAGGCGAGTTGTACCTTCTCCAAAACCTCTTTATATTTTTAATGGAAAATCAATAAAACATCTGGTAAACTATGGAACTATTGTTATCGCTGGTGGTGGTGGTGGAATCCCATCTTACAATGATAAGGATGGAATCCTTCATGGTCTTGATGGAGTTATTGATAAAGATTACTCAGCTGCCTTGCTTGGTAGAATTATAAGAGCAGATGAGCTATTTATGATTACAGACGTTGATAATGTTTATTTAAATTATAATAAAGAAAATCAAAAGAGGCTAGAACACTGCACTGTTAGTGAGGCTGAAAAATTTTTAGAAGAAGGACATTTTGGAGTTGGATCAATGGAGCCAAAAATTAAGTCGGCAATTTATTTCCTTGAACATTATGGGAAAAAAGTAGTCTTGACTTCACTTAAGAAATTAGAAGACGCACTTAAAGGAAATTCAGGAACCACAATCACAAAGGATTAATTAATGAAAATACATGAGTACCAAGGAAAAAGAATATTGAAATCGTATGGCATCCCAATTCAGGATGGATTCGTTACAGATAACAATGAGGATATAGAGAGTACAATTGATAGGGTTGCTGAAGAGTATAACTGTAACCAATTCATTGTAAAAGCTCAAATCCACGCTGGTGGAAGAGGAAAAGGAGGCGGAGTAAAATTTTGTCCAGATAAATCTTCCGCCGTAAAATCAGCAAACAATATCCTAGGTATGAATCTAGTTACACCTCAAACAGGAGAAGCTGGGCAAAAAGTAAGAAAAATATATATAACTAAGGCATTTGATATTTCTCATGAATACTACATAGCAATAACCCTTGACAGATCAAAAAATCAAGATGTTATAATGGCTTCAACAGAAGGTGGAATGGATATCGAAAAAGTTGCAGAAGAAACTCCTGAAAAAATCATAAAGGTTTGGGTTGATCCAATTCAAGGACTCCATGATGACCAAATTAAAACTCTTGCGGATGGACTTGGGTTTAAGGATGATTTATTTTCACAGGTATCTGATCTATTTAAAAAACTCTACAAGTGTTATATAGAGAAAGATACTACCATGCTAGAGATAAATCCACTTGTTAAGACTGAAGACAATAATGTGGTTGCCTTAGATTCGAAATTTAACTTTGATGGAAACGCGATGTTTAGACATCCGGATGTAAATGATATGGAAGATCCTTTCGAAGTAGATGAAACTGAGCTTGAAGCTGGAAAATTCAATCTTAACTATATTAAGCTTGATGGAAACGTTGGCTGCATGGTTAATGGTGCAGGACTGGCAATGGCTACAATGGATATTATAAAATTATCTGGTGGAGAACCTGCTAACTTCTTAGATGTTGGAGGTGCTGCTAGTGTAGATACCGTAAAAAATGGATTTAAAATAATTTTAAAGGATCCAAATGTTAAAGCTATTTTAATAAATATTTTTGGAGGCATAGTTCGCTGTGATCGAGTTGCAAAAGGTGTTGTGCAAGCAGTGCAAGAATTAAATTTAGATGTTCCAGTAGTTGTCAGGCTAGAAGGAACAAATGCCATTGAGGCAAAAGAAATATTAGAAAATTCAGAAGTAAAAATTATTCCAGCTACAACAATGCAGGATGCTGCAGATAAAGTTGTGGATGCTGCACTAAATTAGGAGATAGCAATGTCAATACTTGTTAATAAAGATACAAAAGTTGTGGTTCAAGGTATTACTGGATCAGAGGGTACATTTCACTCTGAACAAATGATAGAATATGGAACTAATATTTTAGCAGGCGTTACACCTGGAAAAGGTGGCGATACGTTGCTTGATAATATTCCAGTATATAACTCAGTCAAAGAAGCAAGAGATAATCATAACGTAAATGCTTCAATAATATTTGTTCCTCCACGATTTGCGGCTGGGGCAATGATAGAATCCATTGAAGCGGGGATAGAATTAATAATCTGTATTTCTGAAGGGATTCCAATACGAGATATGGTAAAAGTAAAGCATATGTTAGACAATAGTAATTCAAGATTAATTGGCCCCAATTGCCCCGGAATTATTACTGTTGATGAATGCAAATTAGGTATAATGCCTGGATTCATTTGCAAAAAAGGAAATGTTGGAGTAATATCTAAGTCAGGTACATTAACTTACGAGGCTATTGATCAACTTGTTAAAAATGGATTAGGGCAGACGACAGCACTAGGTATAGGTGGAGACCCTATAATTGGTACAGATATGATTGCAGCTCTAGAATTATTTGAAAATGATCCTGAAACTGATGGGATTGTTATGATTGGAGAAATTGGAGGACAAATGGAAAATGAAGCAGCACTATGGGCTAAAGATAATGTCACAAAACCTATAGTTGGTTTCATTGCTGGGCAGACTGCTCCTCCAGGGCGGCGAATGGGTCATGCGGGAGCAATAGTATCTGGTGGCGATGAAACAGCTGAAGCTAAGAATAAAATTTTAGCTGAGTGTGGAATCTCTGTCGCAAGGTCTGTTGCAGAGATTGGGAATAGAATGAAAGAATCTTTAACACAAAAAGCTTAGGAGTAATAGATAAATGGAAACAACTTTAGCAATTGTAAAGCCAGATGCATATAAAAATGGCTATGCTGGAAAAATTATTGACAGAATAATTGAAGAAGGTTTCACTATTGAAGAGATGAAACAGATTCTAATGACAAAAGAGAAGGCTGAAGGTTTTTATGAAGTACATAAAGAACGTCCTTTTTTTGGAGAACTAGTAGAGTTTATGTCTTCAGGTAACTGTGTTGTCCTTTCATTGAAACGTGAAAATGCAGTGGCAAAATGGAGAGAAGTTATCGGTGCAACGAATCCAGAAGAAGCAGACAAGGGAACTATAAGAGCGCTTTATGGCACCAATACCGGCAATAATGCAGTGCATGGATCTGATTCAGCTGAAAATGGAATTATTGAATCCAATTATTTTTTTAAGGAATGATTTTTAGATGAAACTTACAACTTTAATACTAAGCTTATCTTTCATATTCTTTTACGGATGTAGCGGAAATGACGAATATATTGAAATACAAGTAAAGGATGTTATAGATATTAAAAGTACATTTAGTGACCCTGAAAATCCCAATCTTGTTTACATGTGGAGCGCTCCAATCTCAAAAGCTGAATTAGTACCTGAATTTGAAATTAAAGATAATATATTCTATTTTTCTGCCCTGGAAGTTGGAGCATACGAAATTACTTTAAATATACAAACTGATAGTGGAAAAGAAATCGCGGTTGAAAATTTCAACTTTTTAGCTATGGATTTCATTGCAAAATCTGAAAAAAAGTATAAACCTTCAACTTTTCCATCAAAAGAATTAAGACAGAAAAAAATTATGGAAAAACCATACTATACTGTTCAGGTTTATGCTAAACCGGTTAAAGACGAAGCAATAAGTGAATCAAATAAATTATTTGATTTTGGATTTGAGGATGTATACATTGAAGAATATATGCATAACGGAACAATGTTTTGGAGAGTTAGAACAGGTTTTTTTAACACAAAAATTAAAGCAGAAAAACATAAAGAGAAAATTTCGAAAGCTCTAAAGATTAAAGTAAATGATTTGTGGACAGTTAATGTTAAATAAAAAAATAATAAAATGTTTTATGCTTACTATTATTTTTCTTAACTTAACGGCCAAATTAGTTTATATGGAAAAAAAGAATGTCAAGAATTTGTAAAATTACTGGGAAAAGACCAAAGACTGGAAATAATGTCTCTAAGGCTAATAATAAGACTAAGAGAAAACAATATCCAAATATGCAGAAAAAACGTTACTTCATTCCTGAATTAGGAAGAACAGTAACACTAAAATTATCTGTAAATGGTATTAAAACTATTGACAAATATGGTCTTATTCCCTATTTAAATAAAAAAGGAATGTCACTAGCTGACATTAAATAAAAAATGGCAGTCCCAAAACGAAAGATTTCAAAAACAAGAGGCCGGAAGAGAAGAACTCACTGGAAGGCAAAAGAAAATTTAGCTTTAGATACATGCAAGCAAACTGGTACAGTTCATCAAAGACATAAAGCTTATTATGTAGATGGTGTTTTGTACTACAAAGGTAAAATCCTTCAAAGCAACCAATAGCCTTTATTAATCTATGAAAATTGCATTAGATGTAATGGGTGGTGACAATGCTCCCCAGTCAAATATCCTAGGTGCAAAAAACTTCATTGATAACAATCATAACTGTAAAATTATTTTAGTTGGAGATGAATCCTTAATCAAGGAACAGCTCAAAAAGCATAATTTTAATTCTAAAAACATAGAGATTCATCATTGCTCTGAATCTATTACAATGAGTGAAAATAAGCCATCAATGGTTTTTAAAACAAAGCCAGATAGTTCAATTGTTCAATCAATAAAATTAGTTAAAGAAAAAAAAGCGGATGCAGTAGTAAGTGCGGGAAATACAGCTGCATTACTATCAACGTCTCTATTTGTTTTAGGAAAAATAGATAAGATAAAAAGACCAACACTTGCTACTCATTTCCCTACAAAAAATGGAGGTTTCGTCCTTACTGATGTTGGGGCAAATACTGATGTCAAACCAGACCACTTACTTCAATTTGCAATAATGGGATCAATTTATGCAAAGCATATAAAAAACACTGATATAATTAATACAGGACTTTTAAATATTGGAGTTGAAAAGAATAAAGGGAATATATTAACTCAAAAATCTTATCAATTATTTGAAAAAAATATAAAGGGGTTCATTGGTAATATTGAGCCAAGATATGTTTTTGAAAAAGAAGTTGATGTTGTTGTATGTGATGGCTTTTCAGGAAATATAATGATAAAACTTACCGAAGGACTATCTTGGCATTTATATGATTGGATTAATTCAATAGATGAATTGAAAAAAAATGAACTTATTAGAAATGCTCTTTATCCTATTTTTGATAACTATAATTATGAATCTCATGGCGCAAGTCCTTTTTTAGGTGTGAAAGGTATTGTACTAAAGTGTCATGGCGCTTCTAGTCAAAAATCAATTGATAGTGCTCTATCTTTAGCCAATACCCTATCTAAAAAAAATATTATAAAGAAAATTGAAAGAGACCTTAAAGAAAATCTGATTTTTTCAGAATAGATATGTGACTTATATTAATGATAAATTATAATTTTATTTTCCCAGGTCAAGGATCTCAATTTGTTGGAATGTCAAGGGATATTTTAATTAGTGATCGATCTAAAACACTCTTTAACGAAACAAGCGATTTAATTGGATATGATCTGCTTGATATATGCTTGAATGGCCCAGAAGATTTATTAATTAAAACAAAAAATACTCAACCTTCAGTTTTTACTTTAAGTATACTTATTGATCAAATATTAAAAGAATCTAATATTTTTCCAACAGCTGTAGCTGGTCATAGTTTAGGTGAGTATGCAGCGCTTGTTTCATCTAATGTATTAACATTCAGAGACGCTCTGAAACTTATTATACTTAGATGTAATGAAATGGAAAAAGCTAACAATTCTAATGATGGAACAATGGCAGCAGTTTTAAATGCTTCAAAAAATGATATAAGTCAAATTATTAGTTTAGCTAAGGGGGTTCTAGTTGTAGCAAACTATAATACTAAATCACAGGTAGTAATATCTGGAGATACATCTGAAGTAAATTCAGCAATAGATAATTTTAAGTCTTTATCCAAAAAAATTAAGTGTATAAAACTAAAAGTTTCAGGTGCATATCATTCCCCATTAATGGAATTTGCAAGAGATGCTTTATCTAATGCTATAAATTCACTAAATTTCAACAATGCAGAAATTCCAATTTACCAAAATATAGATGCAAAACCTTATCAAAGTGCTAAAAAAATTAAAGAAAATCTCATTTTACAACTTGAGAGTCCAGTGAAATGGAATGAAACTATATTAAATATGGAAACAAAAACTAAAAATTTTATTGAAAGTGGACCCGGCAAAGTTTTAATTGGTATGAATAGAAGAATTTCCTCTGAAATTTGTTCATATGAAGCTAATAGTATTTCAAAAATAAATTCAATATGCTAAATAGCCTAGAAAATAAAGTTGCAGTTATAACAGGAGCATATGGTGACATAGGATTCTCTATATGTGAAAAATTTGCTAAAAANGGTATAAATCTTGCAATTTTAGGAANAGATTTAGAAAAATTGGAACTCAAGAAAAAATATCTTAATGATAAGTATAATGTAGAGATATTGACTTGCAATTTAGATGTTAGCAACCCTAATTCTTACAAAATTTGCATAGAAGAAATAATTTTAAAATTTGAAAAAATAGACATTTTAGTTAATAATGCTGGAGTTACTAAAGATAACATTATAATGCGTATGTCCAATGAGGATTGGAATAATGTAATTGAAACAAACCTAAAAGGTACTTTTCTAGGATGTAAATATGTTTCAAAGATTATGGTTAAACAAAAATATGGAAAAATTATTAATATTTCCTCAATTGTTGGCCAGATTGGTAATAAAGGTCAAACTAATTATGTTGCTTCAAAAGCTGGGATAGATGGAATAACTAAATCTCTTGCAAAAGAACTAGGTTCAAGAGGTATAAATATCAATTCAATTGCACCAGGTTACATTGAAACTAATATGACCAAACTTTTGAATGATAATATTAAAAAAGAATTACTTGATAAAATTTCACTTAATAGATTTGGACAACCTATTGAAGTGGCTAATTTAGCTTATTTTTTAGTAAGTGAAGAAGCCTCATATATCAATGGGCAAATAATAAATCTTGATGGAGGAATGTAAATAAAAAGGAGCTCGTACATGTCAGATAATCTAACAAGAATAAAAGAAATTATAATTGATAAGCTTGGAATTGAAGAAAGCAAGATAACAACTGAAGCTAGATTTATAGAAGATTTAGGTGCTGACTCATTGGATACTGTAGAACTAATCATGCAGTTTGAAGAAGAGTTTGATATTGAAATCTCAGATGAAGATGCTGAAAAACTAAATACCGTTGGAAGTTCAGTAGATTATATTAACGAAAAGTTAAGTTAATAGTAAGTGAATAAAAGAGTAGTAATTACTGGGATGGGAGTTGTCTCATCACTTGGTAACACAACTAAGACATTTTTCGAAAATATAACTAATGGGAAATCTGGTATTTCCTCTATAACCTCATTTGATACAACTAATCATCCTGTTAAAATTGCAGGTGAAATAAAAATTAATCTAGATGAGTACTTTGATTCAAAAGAATTGAATCGATTAGATCGTTTTTCTGCTTTTGCACTTCTTGCCGCAAAAGAAGCTGTTGAAGAAAATATAGTAAATGATGCTCTAAAATCTAAAGTTGGTGTTATAATTGGTTCTGGTATTGGTGGTCTTCACACTATGGAAGAACAATATTCAAGGCTCCAAAAAAGTCCAAAAAGAGTAAGCCCTTTTTTTGTACCCTCAATGATACTTGATATAGTATCAGGTCACATTTCAATAAAATATGGATTTAAAGGTCCTAATTTTGCAGTTGTATCAGCTTGTGCATCAGCAAATCATGCGATTGGTGAATCTTTTAATCGTATTAAATATGGAATGAATGATATTATTGTAACTGGAGGTACAGAAGGAGGAATAACCCCCCTATCTATAGCTGGATTTGCAAATATGAAAGCATTAACAAAAAATAGCGATTATAATTTAGCTTCTCGGCCGTTTGATAATGAAAGAGATGGTTTTGTCATTGCAGAAGGAGCAGGTATTTTAGTTCTAGAAGAATATGAGCATGCAAAGAAAAGAGGAGCTGAAATTCTAGGAGAAATTATCGGTTATGGAGCAACTGCTGATGCTTATCATCTCACATCACCAGCATTAGACGGCGCTGGAGCTGTTCAAGCAATGTCTGAAGCTCTAATAAGTGCGAATGTGAACAGTTCTGAAGTTAACTATATTAATGCTCACGGAACCTCAACTCCCTTCAATGATAAAATAGAAACGCTAGCTATTAAAAAAGTATTTAGTAAAGAGTTTAATGATTTATTTGTTAGTTCTTCAAAATCTATGCTTGGTCATCTCTTGGGAGCAGCTGGAGCAGTTGAAGCAATAATAACAATTAAGGCTTTACAAACTGGCATATTCCCCCCTACAATTAACTATAATACTCCTGATCCCGATTGTAATTTGAACTATATACCAAACAAAGCAATTGAAAAAAATATTAATTATGCTTTAAGCAATGCATTTGGATTTGGGGGACATAATGCTAGCTTATTGTTTAAAAAGTTTAACTAAACTAAGCATCCTTTATTAATTTTATTTTATCCCTAATTTTTGCTGCAACTTCATAATTTTCTTTACTCACCGCATTATCTAAGGCTCTTGTTAATCTATTAATATTTGATTTTTTTTGTAATGTGTCAGATTTAGTATCTTTATAATATTCAGAAATAGCGTTAAAATCTGAATCTATCATTACTTGACTTTTTTTTATGCTATATATTACTTCATCATTAATAAAAATAGGATGATTACACTTAAGAGCAATTGAAATTGCATCGCTTGGCTTACAGTCAATTGATTTAATTCCAAAATTATAACTTTTTATTAAAATTCTTGCAAAGAATACATCATTTTCAAAATTATTTATCTCAATTCTATTGATTTTAATATCTGAGCTATCAAGAATATCAATAATTATATCATGAGTTGTTGGCCTTGGAGTCTGGACTCCTTCCAAAGCAAGTGCAACAGATTGTGCCTCCGAATTACCTATTAATATAGAAAAATTGTTAGCAGATCCTATCTCTTGAAGATGGATTGTATATCCTTTACTAGATTGGCAATAAGAAATCTTATTTACAGAAAATCTTTTCATTTCAGATACTAAGAAAGCTTACTTTTCAACTCCATAATTCGATTGACTGGAATTGGATCAATATTATTTTCAACTGCTAAATAATATGAGATCCAATCATTTAAGTAAATTAACTTTAGACATCGTTCTTCGTAATTTTTTCCTGAGGTTTTAATCAATAAATTATTTACACCAATTTTTTCTAATAAATTTGTGGTGATTTTTATTCGATCTAATATTCTAGGATTATCTTCTTCATCATATATCCATATTGCTACTTTATTTAAATTCTTGAACTGAAAACTATTCCATCCTTCAATTTCATTATGATTCATCTCTGGAATGACATTAAAAGATGTTAACATTTTAGAATTTTCAGCTATTTGAGCTCTAAGTCTTGATGCTATATGGTCCGTACTATTTTCAACACCATAAATGGCTATTATACTGTTATTTATAGTCTTAGCAATAGATGCTGCAAGTCCCTCTTTTGTGCAGAACTCATCCATATATTGATACAGTGATTTTGTAGCATCAATAATTTTATCTATAAAATTAGAATTAACTAAATTTATTTTATTTAATACACACAAAAGAGTAATTAGAGAAAAGCCCAAGGCTGCTCTAGGTTGATATCCTTTAGGAATTTTAACAATAGGAACCTCATGATTCAATGATTCAGTCTCTAAATTTCCACCAGTTGAGATTGAAATCACCTTTCTTGATTTTGAAACTGCTAAATCAAAACATGATAATGTTTCTTCAGTATTCCCAGAATATGAACTTAAAATAAATAAAGTATTTTCATTTGTCCAATTTGGTATTGAATAATCTCTTAAAACTGTTATAGGAACATCTATATCATTCTTTAAAAATAACTTTACTAAATCACCACTAATAGCAGAGCCACCCATTCCAGCAATAACAATACTGTTTACATTAGAAAACTTATGAAGACTTAGGTCTAATGAATTAAGATTTTCAAATTGATCAATAATTTGATCAGGAAAACTTTTTATCATTTCGTTCATTTTCATATTAGTACTCCCTATTAAAAATTAAATCGCTATAATACCTTAAAAATTGAACATTGCCTTCCATATCATTTAAGATCATTTTGGATTTTTTTATATTTTCTTCTATAAAATTTTCAGCTTTGAGTTTAATATTATTAGATACCATAAAATTTCGGAGACTCTTAATTGTTCCTGTTTTATCAAATTCAAATTTATCTAATATCATATTTAATTCAGGTTTTAATTCTTGAGGTGTAGATACCCATAAAAAAGTTTTCTTATGCAATGCAAAATCACTATCAAGGCTCTTGTTCATTGATTTTGAATCAGAAAACAATTCTAAGAGATCATCTTGTACTTGATATACCATACCTATACATTCACCAAACTCCTTTAAATCTTCAGTTTTACTAGATGGAAGATTACATACAATTCCACCAATCTGAGCTGATAGACCTATCATATATGCAGTTTTAAGATAAATCATTTGTTTATATTCATTAACACTTACGTTTTTACGACTTTCAAATTCAATATCAAAAGCTTGACCTTCACATACAGAGAGTAATCCATTTACAAACTTTTGTATCAAATCTAACTTGTTCATGGACTTATTTCTCATAAGTAATTTTAATGAAATTGCTAACATGGCATCACCTGATAAAATAGCAGTATTCTCATCCCATTTTTCATGAACAGTCTCTATACCATGTCTTAACACATCTTTATCCATAATATCATCATGTACTAAAGTAAAATTATGAAGTAGTTCTATTGCTAGTGCAGGATAAATAGCATCTTCTATTGGGACATTATTTATATCTGCAATTATTAATGTTAAAATAGGCCTGAATCTTTTACCTTTACCAGACAATGTATGATTTATAGGTTTGCTTAGCGATTCAGGACCTGTTTTATATATATCAATTAGATGAGAATCTAAAATATCTCTATATGAATTAATCTTGTCATCAAATATGTTCATTAGTCTTTACTCCAAATGATAAAAGCTTTTCAATTACCATTTTTTCATACTTATCTAATAAATTTTTAGTAGAAGCTTCAATTCTACATACAATGACAGGTTGTGTATTTGAACATCTAATCAAAGCCCATCCATCATCAAGGCTAAGTCTAATACCATCAATATCTGAAAAGCTATATTTAGATGAAAAATAGTCAAAAACACGGTTCATAATATCAATTTTTTCTTGATCATCTTTACAATCAAATCTTAACTCAGGAGTAGAGAAATATTTAGGAACTTCAGAAACGATTTCACTTAATTTCTTATTTTGATTTGACAACAGTTCTATCAATCTAAGACCGACATAAATAGCATCATCATAACCAAAATAATCGTCTGCGAAAAAAATATGTCCGCTCATTTCTCCACCTATTTTAGCCCTTTCTTGTTTCATCTTATTTTTTATAAGTGAATGTCCAGTTTTCCACATAACAGGATTTCCATTAAATTTCTTTATCATATCTTCAAGTGCTTTTGAACACTTAACATCATAAACAACAGAATCTCCATCTTTAATAATTTTTGATAAGAAGATTGATATTAAGATATCTGATCTAATTATTGCACCATTTTCATCAACAGCAACAATTCTATCTGCATCTCCATCAAATGCAATTCCTACATCACATTTATTTTTAATAACAAAATTCTGAAGGTCTACTAAGTTTGCATCAACAGTTGGGTCAGGATGATGATTAGGGAAATTACCATCAATATCACAATAAAGCTTGTAAAGGTCAATATTAAATTTTTCATATAGATGTGGGGCAACAATACATCCTGCAGCATTTCCACAGTCAATAGCAACTTTTAATCTATTTTTGATCTTTATTTTACTTTCAATCATTTGGGTATAATCTGAAATAATATCATAGGAGCGAAAAGTTCCTTTAGATTGGATATAGTCCTCATTCAATATCATATTATATAATAGCTGAATATCATCTCCGTAAAATGGCTTAGCATCATATGTGAGTTTAAATCCATTATAGTTTGACGGATTATGACTTCCTGTAATTTGTATTGCGGCATCTACATTAAGATTATCATTATGAAGACTGTAGTAACTAATTGGGGTAGGAAGTTTATTAAAAGATATTACATTAATACCAGTAGATAATAAACCTTGAGTTAAATAATCAAGTAAAGACTCTGTACTTAGTCTTACATCCCCACTAACACCAATAGTTTTTTTATTGTTTTTAATTAAAAATGAACCATATGCCTTACCGATGCTTAATGCAAGGTCATTGGTTACTTCTTTATCAACAATACCTCTAATATCATATGCTCTAAATATATTTTTAATTAATTCAACCTGCATAAACATCTCCTAATAAACATTTTGATGAAGCTCCTGTAACTTTAGGCATATTACTTGTCAAATTATTAATTCTACAAGCACCTAAAGCTGCTATTAATAAAGCTTCCTTTATAGATGAGTCAATACCGTAATCAGAAATCATTTTAACATTATAACCTTTTTCTATGAAACTTGATTTAACAATAGGATGATTTGTACCACCGCCACTAAAAATTAGCTCAAAACTTTTATCAGCTAATTTAAGATATTTAGAAATATTATAATCAATACTTTCTATAGTAGTTTGAACTAGAGTTCTAAGCAAATCTCTTTCATTGATTTTGGGAAATTTATTTAAAATTTCATTCATAAGATTTTTATCAAAATCAACTATATCCATTGATTTTGGTGGTGAAGATTTAATTAATTCTATACTTAAAAGATCATTTAAAAGATCCTCAATTACTTTTCCATTATCTGAAAGTCGACCATTGAAATCACATTCAAAATCAAAAAGTAATTTAGAAGCTAAATCTATTAGGCACATTCCAGGTCCTACATCAAAGCCTAAAACTTCATCTCTTTTTCCAGATTTTGGTATGTGAGAAATATTTGCTATTCCACCAATATTTAAAGTAACAATATCTTCAGATTTATTTGAAAATAACAGCCAATCTAAAAATGGCATAAGAGGTGCACCAGTTCCTCCATATTTAATGTCATTATTTCTAAAATTATAAATAATAGGTATATCTAATTTTTCAAAACAATATTTAGCATCAAATAACTGAATAGATATTTTTTTATCTATGTGTAGAACAGTTTGTCCATGACAGGCAATATAGTCAATTTGATTTAAATTAGAACAAAACTTTTTTATTTTGTTAATAAAAATATTAGTTAATTCTACTTCATTTTCTTTATTAGTATAATTGTCATGGTTTCTTAATGAAAAAATAAATTTTTTTTCAATATCAGAAAACGGAATAGTAAAAAAGTTTAATATCTCATAATTAAAATTATAATCTTTATTTATATCTATTTTTACGTTGCATAAATCAAGACCATCGCATGATGTACCAGACATTATTCCAAGAATATTCATCTATATCTAATTATTATCATTACTAAGAATCAATCTTAGATTTCCATTATATTTTGCTATTAATCTAATAGACTCATGATATGAAACTTTTAAATTATTCATTATTATAGCATTTTTAACTTTTCCTTCTGATTTTTTTAGTATTATTTGAGCTTCAGAGTTATTTAAATCAGTTAATGCTTTCAAAATATTAATTGCTCTTTTTTCTAATTTTTTATTTACTACATTTAAATCAACCATATAATTTCCATATGTTTTATTTAGCTTTATCATTGTTATTGAACTAATCATATTTAATATCATTTTGGTTGCTGTGCCACTTTTCATTCTTGTTGATCCTGAAATTATTTCTGGACCAACATAAGTTTTAATGATTTTATCAACATATTTAATATTATCTACATTATTAAAAGTAATAAGTACTGTTGTAGCACCAATTTTGTGAGAAAGTTTTAAGAATTCTAAAACAAATGGCGCACTACCGCTACATGAGATACCTATTATGATATCTTTTGATGAAATATTTTTATTATTAATTATATTATTTACCTCATCAATCTTGTCCTCTGCACCTTCTACAGATTCGGTTAGAGCTCTTTCTCCTCCTGCAATAACTCCTTGAACCAATTCCTTGTCAACACTAAATGTCGGTTTACACTCGGAAGCATCAAGAACTCCTAGACGACCAGAGGTCCCTGCTCCAACATAAAGTAATCTTCCTCCAGATATCAAAGAGGATATCGTTAGATTAACAACATTTTTTATATCATCAAGTGATTCTTCCAGTCCATCTAAAATAGCTTTATTATCATTGTGAAAAATTTGAACAATTTCAGAGACATTTTTTGTATCTATATCAATAGAATTTTGATTTTGTGATTCAGTTATAATATTAGTTTTTTTCATAAAGATATGTAGTCTGTACCATTTTATTTATTAAATTTAAGATAATGGACATTTTATTCTTAGCAATAACAGGAATTATTTTATCAATATTCTTTTCTTCATCTGAAATAGCATTAATTTCAGCAAACAAACTACAAATAGATGTTTGGGTAAAACAAAAGTTGCGTTTGTCTAGAATTGCTAACCTAATAATTGATAATAAAGAATTTTATTTATTTTGCATTTTAGTTGGAAATAATATTGCAAATATGCTTACGACCTCATTCCTTACAATATATTTAGTAAATTCAAACATTCTCCCAGAAGAAAGTATTTTTATTATAATTTCTATTTTGATATTATTGTTTGCTGAAATAATTCCAAAATCAATTATTCGACAATTTAGTAATGCAACTTTACTAATAATTTCACCTATACTTTATACTATTGGTATTATTTTAGCACCAATATATAAGACATCTAAATTTTTTTTAAATATTAATTCAGATGACTCTATCTTTAAAAGTAGAGATCACGACTATATTAGAGATGATATACAGCATGTTTATGAACATGTAAATAAATCCATTGAAATAGAAGATGAGCAAAAAGAAATGCTATCAAATGTATTCACTCTAGGTGAAAATACAGCTTATGAAGTCATGACACCAAGAACAAAGCTTTCAATGGTATCCAAAGATTCTAGTTTAGAAGAAATACTTCATACTTTTATAGACTCTGGACATTCTAAACTACCTGTATACGAAGATAGTATTGATTCTATAGTTGGAGTTATATATTTATATGACTTATTTAAATACCCTGATAGTATTAATGAAATAATTAAACCCGTAAATAAAATACCATTCACTAAAAACATATCTGATATAATGTCAAGTTTCCAAAGTTCAAATTCAAATATTTCTATAGTTGTTGATGAACATGGTGGTACATCTGGACTAATAACTGCAGAGGATATTTTTGAAGAACTATTTGGTGAATTTGAAGATGAATTTGATCATGATAAAATAAAAAGTAAAATTAATGATGATGGTGCAATTTCAACAAATGCTAAAATTGAATGTGATGAATTCAACAAGCTGTTTAATAACTTAATCCCACCTGGTAATTATGAAACTCTTGCAGGGTATATTATTTCAGAGATTGAAAGGATTCCTAACCAAGGTGAGAATCTTTTTTTACCAATAGGAAAAATAGAAATCAAAAAATCATCATCAAGAAAAATTGAAGAAATAATCATTTATCCCAAATAGATAATCTGGTAGCTAATTTTTTGTATTTAAAGCACTAAATTTCTTATAAAAAAACAAGTTCAATAAAATTAACTGGTGAGCATAAAATGCATCTTCTATCGGAATTGTAAAAATCCTGAAACCTAATATTTCATTATTATTGTACCAAACAACAGTTTGGTCAAAAAACATACCTGTTAGAGCACCATTTATAATCAAAAATGGAATTATAACTAAAATAAGCGTCGTGTAAAAAAATGAAAAATTAATATTGATAGTACTTTTATTTACAATAAACAACACTAACGAAAACGTTATAAAACAAATGAATGTATATAGCTTTGTATAGTTTATTAATCCAACTACTAATACAACGAAAAGAATATATATATTTACTTTTTTCAAATTAATATATTTAAAAAATGAAATATTAAATTTCTCTACAAGATGATAAGTATATAGGCAACAGAAAGGAATACATAGAAAAAAAAGAATCTCTTCAATTGGAAGGTTTAACATATAAAAACCACTTAAAAACTGTTTATTAAAACCCCAAACACCTAATTTTGTAAAAATAATATCCCATAAGATATATATTGAAGATGCTAATAAAGTTGCCCTAAGTATTGATTTATAATGAATGTAAAATTTAACTTTGGGATGAAAAGAAAAAATAATTGGTACTAAAGTTGATAAAATTAAAATCTTTAGGTAATAACTCATCTATATGAAATAAATCCAAAATTAGTAGCTCCATGTTTAGATTTCGTCTTATGATGTTTCATATGTGCCTTTTTAATTTTTGCAAAATATGAATTTTTAAATTTTTTATTAAATCCAAATCTTCCGTGTACGACCAAGTCATGCAAAAACATATAAATCATTCCATAGAGCATAATTCCGATTCCAATAGATAATAATAAATAATTATAATAAAGCAGACCCCAAATTATACTAAAAATGGATGGCAAGGAAAAAAAAATGAAATATATATCATTTAGCTCAAACAGACTTTTACGTTTTTGATGATGTGACTTATGGAAAACCCAACCTATACCATGCATTATATATTTGTGAGTAAATATTGCTACTATCTCCATGAAAATAATCGATAGAAAAATAATTGATAAATAATATAAAGAATCTAATATCATTAATTGAATTTTATCTTAATAAACCAAGGTTAGATTTAATTGCTGAATTTAGAACTAGGCTAAATTTTCTTAAATTACTTATTCTTATTCGTTCATTTCTTAATCTTGACAGGTTTACTTTATTTATTTTTTTTAATAATTCTTTGTAATATCTAAAAGCAACATATACGCCAAAAAATGAATCTTTATCTAATTTTTTTAATCCAACCAAAGCTTCTGAGAAATCTTTATCAATATCATTAATTATTTTATTTTTCTCAACATTTGTCATGTTATTTAAATCTAAATCAGGGAAATATGTTCTACCTAATTGGATATTATCAAATTCTAGGTCTCTTAGAAAATTAACTTTTTGAAAGGCAGCACCTAACTTAATAGCACTATCTTTGAGTTTTGTATATTTATCACGATTTCCTTTTACAAAAACTTTTAAACACATAAGCCCAACAACTTCAGCAGAACCATGGATATATTGATTGTAAAGACTTTTGTTGTAATCTTTAGGCTTTAGATCCATTGCCATACTATCAAAAAATTTATCTACTAAATAAGGTTCAAAATTATAGTCATGATAAACTTTTTGAAATGAATTTAGAACAGGATTAATACTAATTTTTCTTTGTATTGATTTATTATATTCTTCTCTTAATTCTGCAAGCATTGCTTCTTTTTCATATCCATGAAAGGAGTCTACAATTTCATCTGCTAACCTCACTAAACCATAAATAGAATAAATAGCAGGTCGTATATTTTGACCTAACAATCTAGAACTAAATGAAAAAGATGTGCTATATTGGTTAGTTATTATCTTTGAGATTTTGTTTGAGACATCATCATATAAATATTTCATATTTTACTTTCCTTAATGATTTCTTTTGCTGCAATTTTTCCTGAAATTATAGCTGGTGGCAAACCTGGCCCAGGTACAGTGAAATGACCACTATAGTATAAATTTTCTATTTTTTTATCTTTTATTTTTGGTTTGAATATAGCCGTCTGAAATAATGTATTTGCAAGACCATAAGCATTTCCTTTATAAGCATTATATCTTGATTTAAAATCTTTTACACAAAATGACTTTTTAACAATGATATTATCTTTTATTGATAATCCAACCTTGTTTTCAATGCGTCTAATAATTTGAGCAAAATATTTATCACGAATACGATCATTATCTTGCGATCCAGGTCCTATCGGAACTAATATAAATAGATTTTCAGATTCTTGATTAGGAACAACAGACTCATCTGTTTTGCTAGGACAGCAAACATAAAAAAGAGGGTTCTCAGGCCATATTTTTTTATTAAATATTTCGTCTAAATGAGTATCAAAATCTTCATCAAAAAACAAATTATGATGTTCTAAATTTGGAATTTTTTTGGATAATCCAAGATAGAAAATTAATGATGAAGGAGCTACATTTTTTCTATCCCAATAATTTGAACTGTAAGACCTATGTTTTTCTGGTAGTAATTTTTTTTGAACATGAGGATATTCAGCACAACAAATATAAAAATCAGATTTATATTTGGAAGATGATGAACTAGCATAATCAATAGATTTATGTGTAACATTTATACTATTTATATCCTCATTTAATACATGATTAACTCCAAGTTCTTTGCTTAATTTTATGAACCCTTTGGTGATTTCTATCATACCACCCTTAGGGTACCATGTACCGTTTACAATATCTGCATAATTCATTAAGCTGTATAGCGCAGGGGTATTTTGGGGACTGCCACCAAGAAACATTGATGGAAATTCAAGTATATTTCTCAACTTTTTATGTTTGAAATAAGATGCTATGTGTTTACGTAGTGGCTTTGTTAATGTTAGAGTTCTAAAATATCTAATTACGGAAAATGAAAGATATTCCTTCAATGATATATTTGCTTTTTCAATGAAATTTTTCATTGATATTTGGTATTTCACATTAGCTTCATTAATAAAATTTTTAAGTTGCAATGATGAACCAGGCTCATAATCTTCAAAAATTTTACATAGATCATCAAAATCTTTGGATATATCGAGATTACCATCTTCAAAGAAAAACTTGTATGATGGATCAAGGCGTTCAAGTTTATAGTAATCATTTATATCTCTATCAAAATCATTAAAAAAATCTTCAAAAATATCAGGCATCCAATACCAAGAAGGTCCCATATCAAAAGTAAAACCATCTACTTCAAATGAACTAAGCCTACCCCCCATACTATTATTTTTATCAACAATAGTAACTTTATAATTTTTCTTTGCAAGATAACATGAAGCTGATAATCCTGATAACCCACCACCTATTATTGTAACACTTTTCATCTTATAAATTAAAATTTATATAGTATTAAAGCAAGCATAAACGCTCAAATCGCTCATATTTTACTTGCATAAGGATGTCATGTTTTTATAGATTAAAAAGTATGATTACATATAATTCAAATCAAGTTGCAGAAATTATTGGTGTTAATGTTTCTACGATTAAACGATGGACAGACTCAGGCAAACTTAGCTGTCAACAAACTCATGGAGGACATCGGAAATTTCACTTAAATCACCTCAGAGAGTTTCTTACAAAAAACAAAAAACATTCATCAAACATCAAGCTTAGCTCACTTATTGGTAAAAACAAGAAAGTTATAGATGCAATTGAATCTAATGATACTAAAATAATAATTGACTATTTGTATAGAAGCACTATTTCGGGTAATGAATCCAGGTTTTTAGCAGTTAATAATTCACTTATTCTTAAGGGCTACCCTTTATATTTTATTTTTGATGATATAGTAAATCCACTTTTATCTAAAATTGGTACATCGTGGGAGAAAGGGAAAATTTCAATCTCACAAGAACATTTGGCAACAGTGATAATTAGAAAGTTTTTATCAAATTTAAATTTTGATTTTGTACCTAAAAAATCTAAACAGATTTCCTTTTGTTTTACTTTACCAGATGATTCACATGATCTTCCTCTATACATGGCTGAATCCATAATGAATCAAAATAATATAAAAACTTATAATTTAGGTGCAAATCTTCCAGTTTACGACTTTATTGAGTTGGCAAATAAAGTCGCTCCAAATATTATTTTAGTTTCATTAATTTACATAAAAGATCTAAAAAAAATAAATCAGGAACTAAACCTTCTTTGCAAACATTTCTTAAAATCAAATACAAAAATTATTTTAAGAGGAAACTCAGTAAATAAAGTTGCAATAAATTATAATAATTTTTTTCATATCGCTACTTTTGAAGAGTTTCAAAAATTAATTTCTAACGAACAAAAATAAATTTCTAATGAACAAAGTTTTAATTTCTTTAATTACACTTCAATTTGTGTTAGCCAACTCTGCTTCTATTATAGGCAAAACTATTGACCAAGACACGCATCAACCTTTAATTGGTGCGATAATAACAATTGAAGAAATTCAAAAAAACACAATTACCGATGCAAATGGAAATTTTAGAATTGATAATATACCATCAAATAATTATACAATAACTGCTTCAATGATAGGATATGCGAAGCTCTCTAAAGTAAATGTATCTCTAACTTCAAATAGGCAATCTCCTATTAAATTCATGCTTGTTCCACAGTCACTCGAAGGAAAAGAAATTCAAGTTCGTGCCGGCTATTTTGAAAAGGCAAAAGATGCTATAATATCTACGCAAACAATAGATAGAGAAGAAATTCGTTCTGACCCTGTTGGAGTATATGATATACAAATGATGGTACATTCTCTTCCTTCAGTAATAACTGCAACAGATCAAAATAATGAGATTATCGTTAGAGGCGGTGGACCTTCTGAAAATTTATTTCAAATTGATAATCTTGAAATACCAAATCCAAACCATTTTGGAGAAGTAGGGACTGGAGGTGGACCTGTAAATATTATAAATACTGAGTTTGTTGAAAGGATAGATTTCTTTGCCGGAGGTTTCCCTGCTAAGTTTGGAGATAAACAATCTTCAGTTATGGATATTCAACTTAGAGATGGAAGCAGTGACAGGCTTGAAATTGATTTAGAACTAAGCATGGCTGGTGTAGGTTTTTTAATAGAGGGCCCCATATATAATGATAAGATTTCATACATTAGTAGCTATAGAAAATCATTCATAAAAGATTTAATCAAATCGGCTGGATTAACCTCTGTCCCTGAATACTCAAATACTCAACATAAAATAACTTATAATATTAGTGACAGAAAAAAACTAATATTTAACTTTGTAGGAGCTACAGATAGTATAGACATAAAAGATGAAAATAGACCTGATTTAAGGGGAGCTGAAAATGTAAAATATAATGGAAATCAATATACGGCTGGTTTAACGTTGAAAAGTTTATTAAACAAAAATGGTTACCATCTTTTTTCATTAGGAAAAACTCTTACTAATTGGAAGGCTGATGTATATAAAATAGAAGAATCATTTATTGATACTTTTTTTTATAGAGAGAATATGGAGTCAGACAATTTCTTAAAATGGGATTTAATATATAAAATAAATAAAAAACTTGAATTTAGTACAGGAATAAATGTCAAATACGGTCAATATCAAATGAAAGAGAAGCTTGACGCAGATACTTTATTTTCATATAACTATCCTGACCTAAATCTTGAACAACAAACTGACCTGATCAATTATGATAATTATTATGATTTAATTGAATCTAATCCATCCTATACCAATTTAATCAATAATTTTACCATTACTCCATTTACAACCGATACACCCATAAATCCAGCTTTTATAAATGAAAACGAAGGAGGACTTTGGAAGTATGCCCAATATAGTCAATTAAAGGTATCATTGAATAGGATGACTTTAACCACTGGATTAAGATATGATAACGTTCCATATAATAAAACTTCAAAAATTTCACCCAGACTTGGATTTAATTTTTTAATAAATAGTAAAATAAAATTAAATATTGCTTTCGGAAATTATTATCAAACTCCAAATTATTGGATATTCCTAAACCCTAAAAATCAAAATAAGCTACAACATTCATATTCAAAACAAATGATTATTGGTATTGAATACTTCTTATCAAGTGACACAAAAGCAACTTTAGAATTCTATAATAAGAGAATATTTAATCGCTCTGTAATGATATCTGATATTACAAGTAATCCCTTTGACCAGGGATTAGGTTTCACAGATACAGGAAAAGGAAATGCAAAAGGTCTCGAATTATTTATTCAAAAAAAGTTTTCCTCCAAATGGTATGGTACACTCAGCTATTCATATGGAGAATCAACTGCAGATGATTATCGTGATGATAAGAGTGGTGCATATCCATGGGACTATGATGTAAGAAATAGTTTTACATTAGTAGGAGGATATAAAGTAAACCTAGAAAACTCAATATGGTATAACAAAATCAGGAAATCAAAATTATTTTCTTGGATCTCTTGGATTCCACTAATGCCATCTGATAGGTTTGAAATAAGCTTTAGATATAGATATTCAGGAGGCATGCCTTTTACACCCCAAAAATATAATTTTTATTATAGAAAATGGTATATTGATAGCAATATAGAGCTAAATAGTCATAGGAGTGATTACTATAGTAGACTTGATATAATGTTATTAAGAAGATTTAGTTTTAAAAATATTAATTTGACGACTTTCCTTGACCTACAAAACATCTTCAATAGAGATAATCAATGGCAAAGAGTATATTTTGATGATGGAACATATAAAATGTCTTATCAATACAAACAAATGCCAGTAGGAGGAATCATAATAGAATTTTAGCAACTAAAACAATTTACAAAATCCAGAAATATACCATTTTTTTCTATAACATACCCATGGAGGCTAATCCATTATTCTTTGCTCTATTTAAAAATGCCTCTTGACCTTTTTCTCTATTTTCTCCACCCCAACCAATTAAGGCGTCAGCTTGAAGTGCTCTTCCATATGAAAAAGTTAAATTCCAAGGTAAGCTTACATTGTTTTTATTCATAGAGTTCAAATGTAATGTAGCATCATCGCTAGACTGTCCACCTGATAAAAAAGCAATACCTGGAACCTCAGACGGAACATTCTCTTTCAAAGCATTTACTGTCATTTCACTTACAGTATCCACATTTGCCTGCTGATCACATTCCATGCCTGATATAACCATATTTGGTTTTAGAACTATACCTTCAAGCATAACATTATGAAGCTTAAGCACATCAAAAACACAATCTAAAGTTTTATTGGTTACTTCATAGCAAGTATCAATATTATGCTCTCCATCCATTAAAATTTCAGGCTCAACAATAGGGACTATGTTAGACTCTTGACATAGAGAGGCATACCTAGCAAGTCCATGTGCATTCGCAACAATACAGTGATCGGAAGGAATACTATCCCCTATTGTAATTACTGCTCTCCACTTTGCAAAGCGTGCACCCATTTCATAGTACTCAACTAATCTTTCTCTCAATCCATCTAAGCCCTCAGTAATCTTTTCATTTGGAGCACCAGCTAGATTCTTTGCTCCAGTATCAACTTTTATACCTGGAAGAACATTTTTATCTGATAATAATTTGGTAAAAGGAGTTTTATCATTGGAAGTTGTTGATTGCCTTAAAGTCTCATCATACATAATTACACCACTAATATATTCTTCCATCTTATCAGCCGTAAAAAGCATATCTCTATACTCATTTCTTGATTCAAAAGTTGACTCAACCGCTATCTGGGAAAATCTCTTACCTATAGTTGGTGTACTCTCATCTGCAGCTAATATCCCCTTGCCTTTTTTAACCATATCTGATGCAGTTTTCATTAACAATTGCTCATTCATTTTATTTCACTCCTTTTAAAATATATTCATTTATATCTTTTACTGAATACTTGTTTTTAATTTTTTCTATTTTATTATTTCCAACATCAATAATAAATGATTGAGTCGTAGCAATATCTCCATCAAAAGAGACACCTGGTATCCAGCCATCACATACTCCGGTTGCCACAAATATAGAATTTGTTGATGAACATAATTTATCCATATTAATTTTTTCATCTACCTTATAATCTGACATCAACAATGCTCTTTCTCGTGCTTCTTTAGTATGAAAATGTAATCTTCCCTCAAAGAAACCTCCAAGCCCTTTTACTGCAGTTGCTGCTATAACGCCCTCTGGTGCAGAGCCTATTCCCATATAAACATCTGCCTCACCCGTAGCTACGCGCAAAGATGCTGCCACATCACCATCTGAAATCATTTCCAAGTCAACATTCAATTCATTTAATTCATCAACAATATACTGGTTTCTCTCTCTATCAAGGACTATTGCTTTTAATCTTTTGATTGGTTTGTTCATTTCATTAGATATATTTGAGATATTTTCTTTTATACTATAATCCAATGAAACTATATCCTTAGATATTTTCCCAACTACTAACTTATTCATATATGTATCTGGAGCTCTAAATAAATGATTTCTTTCTGATACAGCCATAACTGTCATAGCATTTGGAGAATTATTTGCACAATTTTTTGTACACTCAAGTGGATCTACTGCTATATCTAAAGACAGAATCTGATCATCTTTAATTTTAGTACCCAGTTTTTCTCCGATGTATAGCATCGGAGCTTCATCAATCTCACCTTCACCAATTGCAACCCTAACGTCTACAGGAGAATCCTTTAACGTTACTCTCATTCCATTAACAGCTGCTTGATCAGCTTTGTTTTTATCTTTACAGCCTCTTAATTGCGCGCATGCAATAGCAGCATTCTCAGTAGCTCTAATAAAATATTTTTTATATTCTAAAATACTGTTCAAGACTCAACCGAATCAATTAATTCAAGAAACCAATCTGATTTTACATCCAACCCCTTATCTCCCTTAATATCATTGAAGTCAATGCATTGCATTTCATCCTGACGTTCATCTATGCCTGAAACCCCGCTTTTACCTTTAATCGCACTTTCATAGGCAAAATCACAAATTTTGAAAATATATTCTAATTCTTCTTTGTTAGGAGATGCCGACCTTGCGAAATAACCACTTTTTTGAATTAGTATTCTATCAAAATCTATATACTTTGATATAGTAGATGCGAACCATTTAGCTGCATTCACTGAATCTAACTTAATATGACCAAATGCATCTTTTTCAAAATACTGGCCTTTTTCTTCATTTTGTTGAGAAATTTGATCTAAAAAAGCACCTTCAGAAACAAACAAATTTATACATCCAATATCTTCTAATAATTTTGAAAGACGCTCAATCTCTGAGGTAATGTTAACATCTCTTTCAGGGACATATATTCCATGAATATCATATTTCCTAGAATCAAAACATGAACCTATAGATATTTTTTTATTTTTGGAAATCTCATAATATTGTTTTGCTGTATAAGCTGTTAGCCACCCCGAGTTCCTGCCCATGACCTCATGAACGATAAGATGTCTTTTACCCATGAAATTTTCATTAACAATATTTTCAAAAAATTTAGCACCTTGATAAGCTGCAGTATATGCACCTAGACTTCTCTTAATAGGATATATATCGTTATCAATTGTTTTGGGGATACCCACAACCGTGATTTCTATATTTTTTTCATTAATATAATTTTGAAGATCTCTAGCCGTGGTATTAGTATCATCACCTCCAATTGTAAATAATATATCTACCTTATCTTTAATTAATTGATTTGCTGCTACCTCTAGAGGTATTTCATTGGGACTAATTAATTTTTTACTAATACAGTCAGCTATATTAGTTAACTTTACTCGGCTATTACCAATGAAACTACCTCCATAAATATAGAATGAGTCTGCTTGATTAGCAGTTAAATTCAAGGGCAATTTAATGGATTGTCCTTGTAATAGTCCTGTAAATCCATTTAAATATCCTATTGCAGAGAAATTAAAGTCTGAATTCGAAAAATTAGAAAGTAGACGCCCAATACTAGAGTTCAAACAAGGCGCATTTCCTCCAGATGTTAAAAATGCTATTTTCATTAATTATTGATGATTATTTGTCTAGTAATTTATAATATTAGTATCTATGAAAATATTAAAATTATCATGATTGCAAGATTTTTTATCTTTTTTACTCTTTTATTTCCAAACTCAGAACCCATGGGAACTTATTGTGATATCTGCAATGAAGTCATTTTAAATGAATATTATATTGATGCATGGGGTAATAAATTCCATGCTAAGCATCTAAAAAATGGTATCCACTGCAATACTTGTTCAAGAATAATAAGCAAGGAATTAACAGGAGGAGGGTTTAAATTTAATGATGGTCGACATATGTGTAATTTATGTAGTCATTCCATGATTAATTCAGAAGATTTAAAAATAAAGTCAACAGCAAATGTTTTAAAAATGTTTGATGATATTAATTTATCTTTAAACGACAAACTTTTTTCTATCAATTTAGTTGATAGGGCAAGTTTACAAGCATCTACTTATTCAATATCAAAACATAGTAAAGAATCAATAAAGGGATATACATATTTTAATAATCAAGAATATATCATTGAAATTCTTTGGGGGCTAAATCAATTAGAATTTGAAGCAGTTCTTGCTCACGAACTATTGCATGTATGGATAGACTATAACAACATAAAGCTAAATAAAAGTAAATTAGAAGGTTTTTGCAACCTTGGATCTGGTTTAGTATATGATAATTATAATTTAGAACTAGCTAAAGTTCTAAATTCATCTATGAAAAATAATGATGATCCAATTTATGGAAAAGGATATCAATATATGAACTCTCTACTTGAAATTCATGGATGGGATAAGTTAACTAACATGCTATTAAATAATTAAATGAGCTACAATAAAAATATATTAGATACAGACCCTCAAGAGACAAGTGATTGGATTGATTCAATAAATGCACTTATTGATGAAAAAGGAGCAGAAAGAACTCACTTTATAATTGAAAAGTTAATTGATTTTTCAAGAAGAAGTGGTGTAAAAATTCCTTTTTCTCCATATACAGAATATCTTAATACTATTTCAGCTAATAGTCAAGATTCGTATCCGGGAAATTTATCTATTGAAAGAAAAATAAAGTCTCTTGTCCGATGGAATGCCATGGCAATGGTTGTAAGGGCAAACAGAAATAATAATGGAATTGGTGGACATATTTCATCTTATGCTTCATCAGCAACTCTATATGAAGTTGCATTTAATCATTTTTTTAGGGGTAAGAATCTAAATGGAGGAGACTTAGTATACTTTCAAGGGCACGTTTCACCGGGTATTTACTCTAGAGCTTTCTTAGAAGGTAGAATCAGCGAAGAACACTTGATTAATTTTAGAAGAGAGTTAAGTGAAAATGGACTATCATCTTATCCTCATCCATGGCTGATGCCTAATTTTTGGCAATTTGCCACAGTATCTATGGGTCTTGGACCCATAATGAGTATTTACCAAGCAAGGTTTTTACATTATCTGCAAGATAGAGGACTAGCAAATACATCAAATAGAAAAGTTTGGGCATTTCTAGGAGATGGAGAAATGGATGAACCTGAATCATTGGGCGCTCTAACTTTTGCAGCTAGAGAGTCCTTAGACAACCTAATATTTGTTGTTAACTGTAACCTACAAAGACTTGATGGTCCTGTTAGAGGGAACGGAAAAATAATACAAGAATTAGAAGGAGCATTTAGAGGTTCAGGATGGAACGTCATAAAAGTAATATGGGGTTCAGATTGGGATGAACTTTTTGAAAAAGATGAAAATAATTTAATAATAGAGCGGTTAGATGAATTAGTTGATGGTGATCAATTAAAATATACAGTTGAAGGTGGAAAATATTTTAGAGAAAACTTTTGGGGAAAGTCTAAAGAGCTATTATCATTAGTTGAACATTTAACTGATGAACAGCTTGGAGAGCTAAGATTGGGAGGACATGATCCTGAAAAAGTTTATGCAGCATATTCAGAGGCCGTAAAGCATAAAGGTCAGCCAACAGTGATCCTTGCACAAACAATAAAAGGCTATGGATTGGGAGAGTCTGGTGAGGGAAGAAATGTTACTCATCAACAAAAAAAATTAAATGAACAAGAATTATTAAATTTTAGATCAAAATTTGATATCCCCATAAAAGATGAAGACTGTATCCTAGCGCCATTTTACAAACCTAGTGAAAATAGTGAGGAAATTAAATATTTAAAAGAGCGTCGAGAAGCATTAGGAGGATTCGTTCCTGAAAGATTTACAGATAATAAAAAATTATTAATACCTCCTCTTTCAAATTTCAAAGAGCTGTTAGGTGGATCGAATGACAGACAAATATCAACCACCATGGCATTTGTTAGATTTCTAACAATGATTGTTAAGGACAAAGAAATTGGTAAAAACATTGTACCAATTATTCCAGATGAAGCAAGGACCTTTGGCATTGAACCGCTTTTTAGGCAAATTGGAATCTACTCACATGCTGGACAAAAATATGATCCTGTAGATTCTGATCAATTTTTATACTATAAAGAAGCAACAGATGGACAAATTCTAGAAGAAGGAATCAATGAAGCAGGAGCTATTTCATCATTCATTGCAGCTGGAACATCATACTCTAATAGCTTACAACCTATGATTCCATTTTTCATTTATTATTCTATGTTTGGATTTCAAAGAATTGGAGATTTTATATGGGCTGCAGCAGATATGAGGACCAAAGGATTCCTTCTTGGTGGAACAGCTGGTAGAACAACTTTAAATGGTGAAGGGCTGCAACATCAAGATGGACACAGTCATTTAATAGCATCAACCATTCCAAATCTAAAAGCATATGATCCAGCATATGCATATGAAATTGCTGTAATTATTCAACATGGTTTAAAAGAAATGTATGAAGAAAATAAAGATATTTTTTATTATCTAACTCTAGAAAATGAAAACTATGTTCAGCCTAAAATGCCTGATAATATTGAAAATGGTATTATAAAGGGAATGTATAAAATCAAAGAATCAGATAATTCAAATTTAAAGGTTCAACTTTTAGGTAGTGGCCCAATTCTTAATGAAGTCATAGCTGCTGCTAAGCTTTTAAAAAATGACTGGGGAGTTGAATCAGACATATGGAGTGTAACAAGCTACAGTGAGCTTCATAAAGATGCAGAAGAAGTAAATCGATGGAATTTATTGAATCCTGAAAAAACTAACCAAACATCATACATAGATGAATGTCTAATTAATAAAAATGGTCCTGTCATTGCATGCTCTGATTATGTTAAATTAGTAGCTGAGCAGATTTCTCCATATGTTAATTGTGATTTTACTTCAATAGGAACTGATGGATTTGGAAGAAGTGGAACTAGAGATGAGCTTAGAGATTTTTTTGAAATTGATAAATTCCACATAGCTTTAGCTGCAATGAATTCTTTATACAAACAAGATAAGGTAAAAGTTAAAATGGTATCAGAACTAATTAATAAATATAAAATAGACTCAAATAAAATAAATCCTTTAAAGCGCTAAATATGAAAAAAATTCTATTACCAGAGCTTGGAGAAGGCATAGATGATGTAGAAATACGTGATGTCCTTGTCAAGGAAGGTGAATCTATTGAAAAAAATCAATCTATATTAATTTTAGAAACTGATAAAGCATCAATGGAAATTCCATCTGATTACAGTGGAATTGTTTCTAAAATTTATGTTAAAAGTGGTGATAATATCTCACCTAATCATCACATTATAGATATTAATGATAGTGAAACAGATGAAGAACCAAATGAAATGCCTTCAAAAGAGGAATTAGATAAACCTTCAAACGAGATTATTGTTAATGAAGAAGAAGAAAAAATTAATAATAAAAACGAGCAAATAGTATCTAATACTCATAAAGATCAGCCTATAATTTCTAATCCAATAAAAGAGGAATCTACAACAAGTGTTCTTGCAAGTCCATCAACAAGAAAATTAGCTAGAGAGCTTGGATGTGATATTAATTTAGTTTCAGGCACTGGAGAGAAAGGAAGAATAAGTAAAAATGATGTTTTAGCTTATGTAAATCTTACCAACAATAATTCATCGATTAAACCCGATGACTTAAAGAAAATTTTAAAAGATGAAATTGCAATATTCAAAAATGATATCTTAAATGATATATCAACAAAAGGAAATAAAAAATTAAATCCTATTGAAGATTATTCCAAATGGGGACCTACCGAATCAATAAAATTAAATAAAATTAAATTAGCAACAGCTAAAAATATGAGTAACTCTTGGTCCAACATTCCACAGGTAACCCAATTTGACAATGCAGATATTACAAATCTATTTAGAATCTACAAAAAAATTAAATTATCAAATAAAGATTCAAAAATTAAAGTTTCTCTGATTCCGTTTTATATGAAAGTTATTACTCAGGCCTTAAGTGAATTTCCTAACTTAAATAGTTCTTTAAATGAAACACAGGATGCAATTATCTTAAAGAAGTATGTTAATATTGGAGTGGCAGTTGATACTAGTAAAGGATTAGTAGTTCCTATTATAAAAAATTGTCAAAATAAAACTATCAAAGAGTTAAATATCGAGTTATCTAATATTGCAGATAAGGCTAAAAAAGGGAATTTAGATATTAATGACATTTCAGGTGGTTCAATAACAATATCTAGCTTAGGTGGTATTGGAGGGACAAACTTCACTCCTATTGTATTTGAGCCTCAAGTTGCAATTCTAGGATTTTCAAAAGCTAGTTATCAATTAATTAAATATAAAGAAACTTTTGTAAAAAGATTAATACTACCATTTTCACTTACCTATGACCATAGAGTGATTGATGGTGCAGAAGCAGTGAAATTCACATCAAAAGTAAGTAAACTATTATCCTCAATAAAATTTTTAAGGAAATAAAATATGTCAGGTAAAAATAAAGTTGTTATCATAGGTGCGGGTCCAGGTGGATATGCAGCTGCATTTAGAGCAGCTGATTTAGGTAATGAAGTAACGCTTATTGAAAAAGATTCCAGTCTAGGTGGGGTATGTCTTAACAGAGGCTGTATACCATCAAAAACTTTATTACATATTTCTAAAATCATCGATGAAGCTGAAAGTGTTAAAAAATTTGGAATAACTTATGATTCTCCAACAATTGATATGAAAAAAATACAATCATGGAAAAATCGGGTTATAAAAAAATTAGGTGGTGGTATAAAACTTTTAGCTAAACAAAGAAATGTAAATGTTATACAAGGTACTGCCAACTTCATTTCTAGTAAATCTATAAAAATAATAAATGGAGATAATTCTGAAACTGTAAATTTTGATAAATGTATTATTGCTACGGGATCTCGTCCTGTTAATCTACCGTTTGCCAAAGCAGATCATAAAAATATTTTAAATTCAACATCTGCATTATCTTTAGATGAAATACCTAAAAAAATGTTAGTAGTTGGAGGCGGATATATTGGACTTGAAATGGCTACAGCATACTCATCATTAGGAACGAAAGTTGATGTTGTAGAGTTTTTACCTCGTCTACTGCCTGGTGCCGATATTGATTTAGTAGAAGTTCTGGAAAAAAAACTTAGAAATAAACTTAGTAATATTTATTTAAACACAAAAGTTACATCTATTTCTGATTTGAATGGGAAAGTAGATGTAATCATGAAAACCTCAAATGAAGAGATTACTTGTACATATGATAAAGTTCTCATATCGGTTGGTAGAGCTCCAAACACGGATAATATTGCGATTGAAAATACAGGAATAATTTTAGACGAGAAGGGATTTATTCAGGTAGATGAGTACAGGAGAACTAATATTGATAATATATTTGCAATCGGTGATATTACGGGTAATCCAATGTTAGCACATAAGGCTACACATGAAGGTAAAGTTGCAGCTGAAGTATGCAATAATATACCAAGTGCTTTTGAACCACAAGTTATTCCAGCCGTTATATTTACTGATCCAGAAATTGCATGGGCTGGAAAAACAGAAGAAGAACTTAAAGAAGAAAATGTAAAGTATGAAAAAGCAGTTTTCCCATGGCAAGCTAGCGGTAAAGCAATTGCAATGGATAGAACTGAAGGAAAAACTAAACTTTTATTCGAACCTGAATCTAAAAGGGTAATAGGTGTTGGAATCGTTGGTTGCAATGCAAGTGATCTTATTGGAGAAGCCGCACTATCTATAGAAATGGGCTGCTACTCTGAAGATATTGCACTTACAATACATCCTCACCCTACACTTACTGAAACTTTTTCAAATACTGCTGAAGTAATGGAAAAGACAATTACTGACTTATATATTCCATAAATTAATCAGTAGTTTTAATGATATTATCATAAGGTGTAAGAGAATAAATTTTCCATTTATTATCTATTTTTCTCAATGTATAAAAACCATTTCCTGAGTAAATGATAGTGTCATCATTATCATACCTTGAAAATGATGCATCTACAATAGCCAATGTATTATCTAGTACTTGAATATTAAAATTTTCCCACTTACTATATGAATAATTTTCTGGAAGTCCGCCTCTAAGCTTTTTATATATTAATCTTAACTTTAATTTATTTCCAGCAATTACAGACTTATCTTTTAAATTAAAGGATACAGGGAAATCAAAAAAATAAGGTATATTTTTATAATCTTCTGTAACGAATGCATCATTATAATCTTCTAATGTTTTGATAATATCACTTTCTAGACTAAAAAGAAAACTACATAAAACTAAAATAGAATAAGCTACTTTTTTAATCATATTATTATCTCCTTATTGATTTATAAAACAATCTTTTCCATAAATAGTTGATGTCACTTTAGATTTTAATTTATGACCTATAAAGCCAGAATTTCTTGATTTAGATTTAAAGTCATCAGTAGTCACTTTCCATTCCTTATTCAGATCTATGATAACTACCTCAACTTGCTTACCTGGACTTAAAAATTCCTTTTTAATATTCATCACCTTAGAAGGGCCTAAAGTGAAGAATGATATTATCTTCTCAATTGAAAATTTTTCTTTACTTAGTGCAGTATATGAGCTTGAAAATGCTGTCTCAAGACCTATCATACCGCACGAAGAGTGCATGAAATCACTTTCTTTTTCTTCAATATTATGAGGAGCATGATCTGTAGCGATACAGTCTATTGTACCATCAGCCAAACCATCAATTAATGCTTTTCTATGTTCTTCTGATCTTATAGGTGGGGCAACTTTTAAATTTGAATTAAAAGTTGATAGGGATTCATCATTAAAGTAAATATGATGCGGTGTAACCTCTGAAGTGACCTCATCTGAAGTTTCTCGATATTTTCTAACTAGCTCTACAGATTCTTTGCTTGATATGTGAGGAACATGCATTCTACTTTTAACATATTTATTAATCATTAGATCTCTTGAAACCATTATAGATTCAGTGATAGGGGGACTTCCAGGTAAACCTAACTTGGTTGATTCTATACTTTCATTCATTACAGCTCCTGATCTTAAAAATACGTCTTCAGCATGATTAATAACAGGAATTCCAAACATCTTACTATATTCAAGGGCATATCTCATTATTCGACTATCTTCTACAGGAATACCATCATCTGAGATTGCTAAAGCACCTTCTTTTACCATTAATCCAATTTCTGTTAACTCTTTACCTGATTGCCCCTTAGTTATAGCTCCAATGGGTAGAATATCTACAGGATATTCTTTTGATTTATCAATGATAAACTTTATAAGTTCAGGTGTATCAACAGGAGGTTCAGTATTTGGCATCAAGCAAATTGTTGTATATCCGCCATATAATGCTGACAAACAGCCACTTTCAATAGTCTCTTTATCTTCTCGCCCAGGCTCTCTAAAATGTGCATGAAGATCAATAAATGGATGTGTAATTATTTTACCTTCACAATCAAAAATATTAACATCTTTATCTTTATAATTTTGATTAACTATTTTTTCAAACTTACCATCTGAAATTAAAATATTTCCTTCAATATATTTTTCCTTAAAGGGATCATATATTTTTCCACCAGATAAAATCCATTTACCATTTAAAATCTTATCTCCTTTAATCATTAATAGTATCTCCTTCTGATAAGAGATGATATAAAATACTCATACGCATTGCTACTCCATTTAATACTTGATTTAGTATTATAGAATTATCGCTATCTGCGACATCTCCATCAAGCTCTACACCGCGATTGATAGGACCAGGGTGCATAATTACTATCTCTTTTTTTAAATTTTCAATTCTCTTACTTGTGATTCCAAAAACCTCTCGATATTCTCTAACGGATGGAATTAGACCAATTCCCATTCTCTCTCTTTGAATTCTTAAAACATTAATAGCATCTGCCCATTCTAAAACTTCATCTACATTGTAGTTTATATCAACACCTAAATCTTGAATTCCTATTGGTATTAGATGAGGTGGTCCACACAAAGTCACTTCTACTCCAAGTGTTTTTAATGCATATATATTTGAAAGTGCAACTCTACTATGTAAGATATCACCAATTATAGCAACTTTAAGATTCTTAAAAGTTTCAAATTTTTCGTATAAACTCATCACATCAAGCATAGCCTGCGTAGGATGTTCATGACAACCATCCCCTCCATTTACAATAATAGAATCAACAAAATTCGTTAATTGTAAGCTCGATCCTGGTGAGGGATGTCTCATTACTATACAATCAATTTTCATGACCTGAATATTTTGAACAGTATCTCGAAAAGTTTCACCTTTATTAAGACTAGATGAACTTGCAGAAAAGTTAGTCACATCTGCAGAAAGTCTCTTCTCAGCAAGTTCAAATGACATCTTTGTTCTAGTTGAGTTTTCAAAAAATAAATTCAAAATATTCTTTCCACTTAATGTCGGTACTTTTTTTACTGGTCTTTCAAGAACTTCTCTGAATGATAATCCAGTTTCAATAAGTTTCATAATATCTTCTTTTGGGGTATCTTTCAATGAAATAAAATGTTTATTACTTAGCATTAAGAATCTTTCTCCAAATATATTAAATCTTCTTTATCAATTTCTTCTATATGGACATGGATATGTTCATTATTGGAAGTAGGGAAATTTTTACCAACAAAATCAGCTTTTATAGGAAGTTCACGATGTCCCCTATCAACTAAAACAGCTAGACGAATTGAATTAGGACGCCCATAAGAGAATATTTCATCCATCGCAGCTCTTATAGTTCTGCCTGTGTATAACACATCATCAATCAGAATTATATCTTTTTCATTTACATCAAACTTAATATCTGAAACTCCTACCTCTGGACTACCAAGATTAGTTCTATAGTCATCCCTATGAAAAGTCACATCAATTGTACCTAAACAGTAATCATGATCGGAGTTTTTTGATATTTCATTGGCTACACGATTGGCAATAAAATCTCCACGAGACTTAATTCCAACTAGTGCTAAATTAGAAGAGTCTGTATTGGACTCAATAATTTCATGAGAAATACGTTTTATTATTTTAGATATGTCATTTGCTTGAACAAGCTTTGTAGTAGAGTTAGCCATAATTATGAAAGTATAAATACTTTCTTAATTCCTTTCCTGTCTCCCGGACAAATTTAAAGGTTATATGTTGATATATAAATATATGACATTTTTAATTATAAATAAAAAAACATTTACTTAAATTATTTTCATGAATTTACTTCTTATAGATAAGTATCTCATTTGGTCTTTCTTTAAAAAAATTTTTAGTGTTCTATTTGTTTTTATAATAATATTCCTAATAGTGGATTTAATTGAAGATGTAGATAGAATGTTAGATTACAACCTAACATTTAACCAATTTTCTTTCATTTATTATTATTCTATACCTCACTACATGAATATTGCATTTCCAATGGCTATTTTAATCGCAACTGTAATGACATTTACTTTGATGCAAAAAAATAATGAAATAACTGCACTAAAAGCATCTGGAGTTAGTATTTACAGGTTAACGATCCCATTTTTTATTATTGGTATCATATTAACTATATTAATGTTTTATTTTGAAAATATTGTCGTCACAAAATCAAATACATTAAAATCTAATTTGGAAAAAAAATATTATAATAAAAATCAAAAAAACAATATAAATAAGAATGTTATTCTTCAAATTGATAAAAACAGAACAATTATAATTGATAAATTTAATTTTAGGAATAAGAGTGCAAATAATGTTTCAATACAAGAGTTTGAAAACAATACACTTAAATCACGACTAGATACTGAGAACCTTATATGGTTAAATAATAATTGGGTAGCAAAAAATTCAACATATCGATCTTTTGATGATAAAAGCCTATTTAGATCTTTTAGTGATACTATTTTACATTTAAATATAAAGCCGATGGATTTAATTGAATCAACTGTCAAGCCAGAAGAAATGGATTACTGGAGACTAAAAGCTTTTATTGATAGGTTAAAATCAAATGGAAGAGAACATACAAAATGGCTTGTAGATCTTTACTTTAAAACAGCCTTCCCCTTTTCAAATATAATAATGATACTCTTTGGGGTTGTATTAACAATAAGAAAACCACGAACAAACTTTTTAATAGGATTAGGTCTTAGCATATTTGTGATTTTCATTTATTATATAATGATTAAAGCAGGTCAAAGTGCTGGATATAGCGGGGCTGTACATCCTTTACTATCAGTTTGGATGGCAAATATTTTATTTTTTTTATGCGGACTTGTATTATTAACTAAAACTAAATCTTAATTTGGTAACTTCGGTAGTTTCGGAAGATTAATTTTAGGGATACCAAATTTTATTGAATAGTTTCTAATATCTGTAAGGTCAATACTTAGATTTAATGCAAATTCAGCTCCCTTGGCTTTATTCAGAATAATGCCTGAGTAATACTTTCGACCAAAATCAAAATTTAANGGGCCAGCTTTATAGCCNAAACCTAGACTATATGAAGATGGCTGTCTACCNCCAAANGATGCTCCAATTCTNATCGGNAAATTCTCACTAACTCTATCTATTTCTGTAGCTATTGATAATCTAAATTTATTAGAGTTTCCAAATGAGTCATCAAATCCTGTAACCATATCAATAGATAGTATCCCAAACTCATCAAATTTTTTAGATATCCCCAACCTTAGCGACGAAGGATAATCTAAATTGACATCCTTAGAGGTAGTTGATTGTAGTTGAGATTCTGCAAGTCCACTTGAAGGGACTAAATAGGACCGATTTCCCAAATCAATTACATCTTCAATGTCAATACTTGATTCGCCAACATTGATTAATGAATCACCATTTGAATCAATAGTATAATATAAAATATCACCTGGAATATAATCTTGCTCAAGAGGTATATCAGAAAAAATGCCCACTTTTATACTATTAGACGAAAAAAATTCAATATCTGATTCAAAAGCTGTCATAACACTCATTGTATCAAGCTTAAAATCTAAATAATAATATTCATTTTGACGTAAACCAGAAGTACTTTCAAAAGAACTTCCTAAATATTGACGGGTTGGATTATCAGAAGTGAATTTTACGCTTCCTCCAAGGTTAATTAGAGAAGCTCCTATATTCCAACCATCATAAAACTCTGGAAGCAACAAACCAAAATCACTTGAAGTGCCAGTACCACCAAATGCCTGTTCTACAAGAAATTTACCTGAAGCATGAAATGAAGTTTGCTGCGTTAGGATATATGAACCATCTTGTTGAATATCTCTCATTTTAAAAAATGCAAGACCTTGGATATATTTAAAAGTATAGCCTAAATAAATTGGAAACCCAAAATAATCAACTTTTTGTGCATATGATAATCCAATTTCATTGCAAGATATAAATTCTCCTCCCAAATCTAGTAAAAATCTTTGATCTTTAGTGTTTCCATTTAACATTACATCTAACACCGTATCGGGAATATGAAATTTTGAATAGGATTTGTTAAGAGCTGAAATTCCAAAATTTTTATATGCAAAGTTAAATATTGGAAATGGAGCCACTGCTCCAGCTTCGATATCAATGTTCGAGCCTTTTATTTGACCTAATATATCATTTTTAGAATAATATGAGGAAGAAGATGTATTATCAAAATCAGCACCATTAAGCTGATTATATAAATCAACACTTAAAAAATCATTAACCATAAACGTATTTGCAGAAAATAAATTTAATGATAATGATTGATTTGAAATTAAGTTTGCAGGATTAACACCAATAGCTTGATATCCAGATGCAACACTAGTATATGCTCCTGACATACCTAGCATCCTAGGATCAAGTTCAAATTGAGAAAAAGAAAATGAAAATAAAATTATATACAAAAATTTATTTTTCATTGAGCAGTCTTACTTTCTATGGTTTTAGATTCAATAATTTCACCCATATCAAGAACAAGAGTTAATAATGAATTAATATTTAAATAACTAGATGATTGAATAGTTCTCCATCCATTATCTTCAGGATCATTCTCATCATAGCTTAATAAAACTACTTGAGGCGCAATGTACAATGTATTATCATTAGTAAGCCACTTAACCTCATCAGATAGTAAATCTAAAATTTCCGTATGATTGGATGGACTTATGACAATTCCATCATTATTAATTTCATCTGGAAGTATTAATGACATATTTAAAAACTTACCAAAGAATGTAGTATCACTAGATGATGGATTTATAAATTCAATATAATAAAAATTATAATCACCTTTAGACTGAACTGTAATTTGACCAGGACCTGACGTCTCTCCACTCGAAGGGCTATGCTTACTATATAAATACTCTGCACAAGCATTACTTATTAAAGGTAGTTGATCAGTCATTGAACCTGCTNNAAGTGTATCNAGACAAGGTGGNAAAAACTGACTATTTGATATAATCATATCAATAGTTCCNTTTAAGGGTATTGCATTTTCAATTTCTAAATCAACAGTAGCTGAAACTATNCCACTATCGATNTTGGAACTTGTACTGGCATCAATAGGNTCTAAGGTAATAGGTACTTCAGANATGAATGACATATTATCTGTTATAATAATTGACAAAGGATCGATCATTACTTCCATATTAGCCCATACTGATCTTCCAGGTTCAAGCTTGCTTCTTCCTGTTAATTTTGCATCTCCTGTTACAGAAATATTATCTTTTGAAAAAATATCATATATCGAAAGAACTTGACCTGAATCATTTTGTCCATATACATATGTTGAATCTGAACCATCAGATTGAGTGACAACCATCCGATCATTTAAAATACTTAATATCGTTACATCCAGTGAATCTGCATCTGTGCCTTTGTATTCAATTAAGGGTTCAACATGAATTACAGTTGGAGTTGAACCTTCATCATCTGAGGTACCGACAATATCTAATTCTAGCTTCAATGAAGAATTAATTGTATTGTAAAATATTAAATCAAATCCTAAAGTGGGAAGTTCAAAACCAGAAAAACCAGCTGGGATATCTCCCATATCAAGTGGTTCAGATTCAAACTCTTGGAAATCAACAATAAGCTCATCAAACTCTAATGGTTTAAGCTCTGCACCGAAAACCTCAAATTTATACATTTGATTCATATTAATTAATACACTTTCCTTAATTAATGAATAATTAACAGTATAACCGATATTTGTTAATGGTGTTTCGGAATCTGGATTACCTATAAAATAATTATCTAGCTGGGGTGTTGCTAATTGAGTATTAGGACTTGGGGGATTATCAATAATAATTGTTACTCGATCTAAATTTTCGTCAAAAAGATTATCAAATACTATATTAAGATCAATTTCACTAAATAAATCATTTCTAAATTCTAATTTGAATCGATTTTTACTATCATCACTATCATCAATATCTTTTAAAAAACCTGATATAAAGTCTATGCCATCAAAATCTATGGGTAGAATTTCATTCCCAACAATTTGTTCGTCTAGATTAATTTTAACATCAACCTTACCCTCATCTATTTGAAAAGTATAAGAAAAATTTAATGTTTCATTACCATTTATATTAATTCCTTCACCACCATCTACTTGACACTCATTTTCATTCCAAACTAAATCATAATCTTCTATCTCATCATTTAAAACACTACATTCGTTTTCATTATCAATGTCTAAATTGCATTCAGAGTCCACAACTCCTAGAAGTTCTAAATTGATGCACTGCTGATCAGAAAAATTTATTTCATCTTCAATTTCTGTTAAAGATAAATAGAGATAACAATTTGATTGGGATGCTGAATAATTAATTGATGGAGCAGCATTAATTTCTATTGGAACTGATTTTCCTGCTAAATTTTCTTGGTCACTATCATTTGAGCTTGGTGATAGATTACTGATATTATTATCTGCCCAAATTAATCCATCTTGATCAAGAAAATTAAGTTGGAAACTATCTATAACAAGCGGTAGGTTGTTTTCAATAGACACTGATATAAAGCCCTCATCAATAATTATGCTGTTTATTGAATCAAGATATTGAATTTCAAGCGAATTGAATTGGTCATAAGGCGTAATTAATAATGTATCCAGTAAAATTTGATTTGATGAAGATTCAAAAGCACTCAAGGGTAAACAACCAGCAGTTAACTCCTCATTAAAAAGTTCTGATATAACAATATTTTTTGTTTCAGATATCGGATCAATTTCTTGAGTATCAATTGAAATTTCTATAGGATCAATTGGCAAATCAATAGTTACTCCATCTTCAATGGTAAAATATTCATTAGATATGGTTACTCTAACTGGGCAACTTTCATCAAATGGGTTATATCCTGGAAGTGATTCGACACAGCAAATATCACTAGGATCAAAATTATCTTCATCTGATTCAGGGCATGGTTCATATATCATAACTAAACTAGTATCTATAGAGTAGTTATCTAAGGTATCAAGACTTAAATCGCTTTCTGTAGTATCAATTAAATCAAACATTGTTATACTACCATTATACAAAGGTACAGAAAGAGGCAATTCCCATGAAGGAGTTTCCCATTTCTGAGGAAGCCTAAAATCACATGCAGATAATAACAAAATTGCTATATATATCACATATTTTATTAATTTGAATTTAATATCTATACTCTTCAGTTTTAAATGGACCTTTTTTCTCAATTCCAATATATTCTGACTGTGCATCAGACATCTCAGTAAGTTTAGCATCTACATGATTAAGATGAAGTTTAGCAACTTCTTCATCTAATTTTCTTGGCAATACATGAACTCCTTTTGGGATTTTGCCCTCCCAAAGACAAATTTGGGCTAATACTTGATTAGTGAATGATGTAGACATTACAAATGATGAATGTCCTGTGGCATTACCAAGATTGACAAGTCTGCCTCTTGATAATAAAACTATACTATGTCCATCCTTGAACTTAAATGAATCAACTTGAGGTTTTATATTTGTTTCTAGGATATCTTTATTTGACTCAAGATAAGCTACATCAATCTCATTATCAAAATGTCCAATATTGCATAAAATCGCATTATCTTTCATCTTCTCCATATGATGCCCCATTACCACATCTTTATTGCCGGTAGATGTAACAAAGATATCTCCATATTCAGCAGCATCATCCATCGTAACTACTTTATATCCTTCCATTGCTGCTTGCAAAGCACAAATTGGATCAATTTCAGTTATGAATACTTGAGCTCCATATCCTGCCATTGATTGGGCGCAACCCTTTCCAACATCACCAAAACCACAAATAACAACTTTTTTACCTGCTAACATAATATCGGTTGCTCTTTTTATTCCATCAGCTAAAGATTCTCTACATCCGTACTTATTATCAAATTTAGATTTAGTAACGGAATCATTAACATTCACAGCTGGAAATGGAAGATTTCCAGATTTATCTAAAATTTTCAATCTATGAACTCCAGTAGTAGTTTCCTCTGATACACCTTTTACAGAATTGACAAAATGAGGATATTCATCTAATAAAATTTGAGTTAAATCACCTCCATCATCAATAATTATATCAGGCCCAGATCCATCTTCAAACTCAAGTGTTTTTCTAATACACCACTCATACTCTTCTTCTGTTTCACCTTTCCATGCAAAAACAGCATGTCCTGCATCAGCAATTGCTGCAGCTGCATGGTCCTGAGTTGAATATATATTACATGATGACCACCTTACATTAGCTCCTAACTCTACAAGTGTTTCAATTAAAACAGCTGACTGAATAGTCATGTGGATACAGCCTGAAATTTTTGCTCCTTTTAGTGGTTTTTTTGATCCATATTTTTTTCTAAGCTCCATTAGGCCAGGCATTTCTTTTTCAGCTAAACTAATTTCTTTTCTTCCAAAGCTAGATAATTCGATATCAGCAACTTTATAATCATTTACATCATTCATACTGTCTTCCATAATAAATTTTCCTTTACACTTTTCAAAAAACTATCATTTAATTTATTTGTTTCCCATGGGAGTCCTTTTCTTCCTAAATGGCCATAAGCGGCAAGCTGTCGGTAAATTGGCTGTTTTAGTTTCAAATCTTTTATAATGTTAAAAGGTTTAAAATCAAAATGATTACATACTATATCTGTAATTTTATCATCATCAATCTTTCCAGTGCCAAAAGTATCAATAAGTATCGATACGGGCTCTGCAACTCCGATAGAGTAAGCAAGTTGCAATTCACATCGCTCAGCTAAACCAGACATAACCACTTGCCTTGAAACATATCTTGCCATATAAGCTGCAGATCTATCGACCTTGCTTGGATCTTTCCCTGAAAAAGCACCTCCTCCATGACGAGCATATCCACCATATGTATCAACAATAATTTTTCTTCCCGTTAATCCAGTGTCTGCACCTGGTCCACCTTTAACAAATCTTCCAGTTCCATTAACTATGACATTATGATTAAAATCAATTTTATATTTTTTAATAATAGGATTAATTACTTCCTCAATCAATGATTCTCTGATGAATTTCTGTTCATTAGCTGTACTATTAGAAAACTTTTTTAATAAATTATTATGTTGAGTTGCAATTACAATTTTTGAAATTTCAATTGGCGTATAACCTTTATATTTAATTGTAACTTGAGTCTTACCATCGGGCTGTAGAAAATCAAGTATATTAGATTTTCTAACTTCAGTTAATTTTTCTGCAAGTTGATGAGACATTTGGATAGGAAGAGGCATTAACTCTTCAGTTTCTTTACATGCAAAACCAAACATTAAGCCTTGATCTCCTGCTCCTTGATTTTTCTTATTTTTCTGGCTTAATCCCCTAGCGATATCTGGACTTTGTTTAACGATATTGACCTCTACAGAAACTTTATCACCAATCATTCCAGCTGAATTACTTGAATATCCAATTTCATTTAAAGATTTTCTCACCACATCTATATAAAAGTTTTTATCTAAATTTAACTTTGTACTTATCTCGCCTGATAAAATTATTTTTTTAGCGGATGCCATTGTTTCACATGCTACTCTCGCATCTGGATCCAACGATAATATAGAATCTAAAACACCGTCTGAAATACAATCACAAACTTTATCTGGATGTCCTTCAGTTACTGATTCAGATGTAAAATAGCATTCTCTTTGACTAAAAATATTATTCATCTTTAAAATGGACCTCCTACCTTAAGATGCTCTACTTCGTTTCCATATTTAATGAAATTTTCTTTAAATAAATCTGATAACATTTTTGATTCTAAATGAAATTCTTCTTTACTTTTCCATGCATTGATTGGATTTAATATATGGTCCTCTATACCATCTAATTTATCAGGTATCAATAAACCAAAAACATCATCTTTATTGAAATTTGACTTATTAATTGATTTATTTAGAATACTGTCAATTATTGTTCTTGTATCTTTAATACTAATTCTACTTGCACCAGATGAAGGAGATCCTCCGACCCATCCAGTATTAACTAAAAAAACCTCTGAACCATAGGAGGCCATCTTGCTTTTTAAAAGTTCAGCGTATCTCAGTGGATGCAATGTGAGAAATGGACCACCAAAACATGGAGAAAAGGTTGCAACGGGTTCGGTTATTCCTCTTTCAGTTCCGGCTACTTTAGCTGTATATCCACTAATAAAATGATACATTGCCTGCTCTTGATCAAGTTTTGCTACTGGAGGGAGAACTCCAAATGCGTCGCAGGTAAGAAAAATAATATTTCTAGGATGCCCAGATGTACT
>PCCQ01000014.1 GCA_002731795.1 Fidelibacterota bacterium | reverse complement strand
TAAGCACATATGGCAGTTTCTCTGTCGAGAAAATAGCCTATAATTATCTAATTTTTTTGTTCTGGCTTGACCATCTCCATGGTCAATATTTTAGGAAACTAATTCCATCCGTATTACAAGGTAGTTAATTCTATAGGTGAAGTCAAGAAAATTCTTAACTATTACACCCAATATATAGACTTAGCTAAATCAAATTACTACTATATAGGACAATATTAGATAAAAAAACCAGCGATTATATAAAAAGCATCGCTAATAAGGTAAAGATTTTAGTTATTCGAATATGTGATGTGAAGCACTTTTTATTAATATATCAGAATAATTGAAAAATAAATATTTAAATACCGTTAATTTCCTGTCAAATAGAGCATAATTGCATTCTGGGCATGCATTCTATTTTCTGCCTGATCAAATATGATCGAGTAGTCAGCATCACAAACGTTATCAGTTACTTCTACCCCTCTCTCTGCTGGCAAGCAGTGCATAAATAATGTTTTTTGTCCGGTTGCACTAATCATTTTATCATTAACTTGATAAGGATCAAATATTTTTCTTCTTTCCTCAGCTTCTTCTTTTTGCCCCATCGATGCCCAAACATCTGTATATATTATATCTGCACCTTTTACCCCATCATAAGGATCGTGGGATATATTTATATCAGAAATGCCAGTACTTTTTGCCTTTTTAACCAATTCCATGTCTGGTTTATAACCCTCTGGACAAACAACTGTAAATTTAATTGGAATCATCATTGATAGATATAGCCAAGAGTGTACAATATTATTTCCATCACCAACATAGGCGATAGATTTGTTTTCAATAGAGCCAAGATGCTCAATTATTGTAAATGCATCAGCCATTATTTGGCATGGATGATTATGATCTGTCAAGCCATTGACAACAGGAACTGTTGCATGTTTAGCTAATTCTAGAATGTGATTATGATCAAAAAGTCTTGCCATAATCATATCATTAAATCGACTTAACACACGTGCAACATCAGCAACAGACTCTCTTTTACCAATACCAATATCATTTGGGCCAAGATACAATGCATGTCCACCTAATCGATAATATCCAGTTTCAAAAGATACTCTTGTTCTTGCTGATGGCTTAGCAAAAATCATTGCAAGACTCATGCCGTCAAAAGGTTTATAGTGTTCCCTATTCTTGAATTTTGACTTTATCCACTTTGCTTTATCGAAAATTTCATGTATTTGATCTGCAGTCAAATCATTAATATGTATAAAATCTTTTTTACTCATCAGTAATCTCCCTTCTTAATTTTGATTTTGCTATTCCCATTAAACTTCTATATTTACTTACGGTCCTACGAGCTACAATATAATTTTCTGATTCTAAAATATTAACTATAGATTGATCATCATATGGATTAGACTTATCTTCATTTTCTATAATATTCTTTATTCTATTCTTCACTACAGTATTTGAAACCTCTTTTCCAGATTTTGTCTTTATTGACTCTGAGAAAAAATCTCTAATTTCAAAAATACCCCATGGTAATTGAACATATTTTCCATTTGAAGCCCTACTTACTGTAGATATATCAATATTTAATTCATCAGCAATATCTTTCAGTATCATTGGACAGAGCTCAAATTTTTCTTCACGAAACATTGTTTCCTGCTTCTGAATAATTACATTCATAATCTCAAGCATCGTACGCTTTCTATGCTTTATTGCATCAATAAACCAATTAGCTGATTCCGTTTTATCTTTTATAAACTTTTTAGCGGCCCTATCAAGACTTTTTCTATCTAGCATTTTTGAGTATTCTTTACTTACTCTAAGCTCATACATACTCTGATCATTCATTTGAATGACCCAATCATTATCTCTTTTTTCTACTATTATATCTGGGATAATAAATTCATTATCTCCTGCTGGGAGACCATCTCCAGGCTTAGGGTTGATTTTTTTTATAATTTCAAGAGAATCCTTCAATTCTATCATTGAGCAATTTAAATTTTTACTTATTTTTTCATATCTTTTTGCAATAAAATCTTCATAACAATTTTGAATAACATTATATGCAAGTGGATATTTTTTTTTATTAATTTGAAGACTTATACACTCTTTAAGATCTTTTGAAGCAATTCCTTTCGGATCAAGTGATTTAATTATATCTAAGACGCTACGCACCTCAAGTTCAGATACACCCAATCTATCTGCAATAAGAATGGGTTCAATTTTAAAATAACCATCATCATCAATATTCCCAATTATTTCATAAGCTATATTCATATACTGTTCAGAAATATTTATATCTATGAGCTGATCTTTTATCCTATCATTTAAAGTTTTTGGGGTACTATGATTTGTAAAAATAAAATCTGTAGATTCAGTATTTGGTTTTACTAGCTCAAATCTATCACTATCTGAATCAAGCTCATCCCAATCAAATTCTGTATCACTTTCTTGACTATTCTCCGTTTGATTTTGGTTTTCATCATCTTCATCAATGGGGTCTACTATTTCTAATGTTGGATTATCTTCAAGCTCTTTAACTATTCTTTGCTCTAATAAAGAATTTGTAAGTTGCATAATATTAGCCTGAAGAATCTGCTGAGGACTAAGCTTTTGAACCTGGGTTTGTATCTGTTTTGAACCAGAAGCCAACTACTCATCCTCCATTTTAAATGAATCTCCTAAATACAGTCTCTTTGCTTCTTGATTACCACTTAGCTCTTTTGAGGTTCCTGAAAATAGTACTTTCCCATCATAAAGTAAATAAGATCGATCTGTTATTGATAATGTCTCTCTCACATTATGATCTGTAATAAGCACCCCAATACCTCTAGATTTTAAATCAAGAATTATATTTTGAATTTCATCGACAGCTATGGGGTCAATACCTGCATATGGCTCATCTAATAGAATGAATTTCGGATCAGATACTAGTGCTCTGGCAATCTCAGTTCTTCTTCTTTCACCNCCTGAAAGTGTCATCGCTATATTATTTCTAATATGTCCTATTGANAATTCATCCAACAACTCTTCTAATCTTTTCTTCTGATCATTTTTTGAAAGNCTAGTAAGTTCAAGTGCTAATTTTAAATTATCTTCTACTGAAAGTTTTGTNAATACTGATGCCTCCTGCGCTAAATATCCAATTCCTAATCTTGCTCTTTTATACATNGGCATATAGGTTATAGGATCNCCATCCAATTGAACNGCNCCACTNGATGGTGTAATCATACCTGTNATCATATAAAATGTAGTTGTTTTACCTGCACCATTTGGNCCAAGGAGACCAACAATTTCACCCTCATTGATTNGGATTGAAACACCCCTAACAACTTCAGCTTTTTTATATTTTTTTACTAATTGATTTGTAGATAAACAGCTCATTTAATCTGATTCCTTAAAGCTTCCAATAAATTTAAATATCTTATAATTCGTCAAATCCATATCTGACTCAAATCCAACACCTCTAATTTTATTGTTCAACTTATCTGTAAGCAAAATAGAATCCTCAGATGTAATTAGTTTATATTGATTATTCCATAATATTTCATTTGATTTTAGTGTAAATCCACTATCAGAAACAACTGTAACATTACCGAAAGCTTTTAAGTTATTACTAATGTTTTCAACAATCGCTGAATCTGAGTATAGCGTTGTAATATGTTTTCCTTCTTCATTAAAAAAATCTGATACTACATTGCCAATTAAAATTGCATCTTTCCCATCATCTTTAATCAGTCTATTAGAATTAGATGATACTACTAAATACTTATCTTGGAAAATATTAATTTTAGGTTTAAAGATTTCATTATCATAGATACTTTGATTGATTGGCTTTGAATTAAATTCAGAATCAGAGTTACAGGCGATTATTGCAATAAAAAAACAAATATAGGTTCTATACTTTATATGTTTTCTGGCGCATTTTATCATATATTTCATTATAGATACCCTTGTTAATTAAAATCAATTCAACAATTTCCCTAAATGCTCCAGCTCCCCCTTTTTTTTGCGTTATATACTTAGATATATTTTTAACCTTTAAATGAGCATCAGGAACAGTGCATGGCAACCCTACTTTTTCTAGTACTGGGATGTCAATCAACCCATCCCCAATATATGCGATTTGGTTATCTGAAACATTATAAATTTTTTTTAACTTTTCATAAGAATCTAATTTATTGAGCTTGCCTTGATAGCAATGCTCGATACCCATTTCTTTAGATCTAAGTAAAGTGCAAAGTGAAAAACGCCCTGAAATCAAGGCAATTGGAATATTTGCCATGCGAGCATATGCTGATCCAGCGCCATCCTCCACATTAAATTTTTTAAACTCAGTACCATCATTTCCTAAATATATGGTTCCATCTGTTAATATTCCATCAACATCTGAAATAATTAATTTAATATCCTTGAATACTTGTTTAGGTATTATGCTTTCCATCTCTATATTTTATTGATGCAGAGATAAAATCTTTAAAAAGAGGGTGTACATTTACAACAGTACTTTTAAGCTCTGGATGAAATTGAACTCCAACATACCATGGATGATTTGGGATCTCAACCATTTCAACAAGATTTAAATTATCGTTAATACCACTTATTTTCAATCCAGCGTTTTTCAATTTTGTTTTATACTTATTATTAAATTCATATCTATGTCGATGTCGTTCCTTGATTATTTTTTTTCTATATGCTGATGATGCATTTGTTTTCGAAACTATAGAACATTTATATGAACCTAGCCTCATACTTGCTCCCTTATCTATAACTTTTTTCTGAGATTTCATTAAATCGATTACAGGAAATTTTGTACGCTTATTAAACTCTGTACTATTTGCAGCTTTCATATTACAAAGATGTCTTGCAAAGTCTATAACTGCACATTGCATTCCAAGACATATCCCAAAAAAGGGAATTTTATTTTCTCGTGCATACTTTGAAGACATTATCTTCCCTTCGATTCCCCTATCTCCAAATCCACCTGGAATAAGAATCCCATCTATATTTCTAAAAACAACTTCTGCATTATCATTAACTTCAAGTTCCTCTGTATCAACCCATCTAACATTAACTTTTGTATTATTTGCAACTCCAGAATGAATAAATGCTTCAAGAATACTTTTATATGCATCGTGAAGTCCATTGTATTTTCCACATATAGCAATATCAACTTTACCATGAGGGTTTTTGAATCGATCGATAAATTCTTTTAGGTATTCTATATTTACATGTTTAGTGGTATTTTTAATTTTAAGACGTTTTATAATTTCTTTATCAAAGTTATCTTTATGAAGAATTAAAGGAATCTCATAAATACTATCAACATCAGGAGATTCAAAAACATGATGTGTAGCTATATTGCAAAATAAACCAATTTTTTTCTTCAGTTTCATATTTAGGTGATGATTTTGTTCTGTTCTACAGATTAACATATCTGGCTCAATACCTATTTCTCTAAGTCTCATAACACTATGCTGAGTTGGTTTTGTTTTCATTTCTCCTGCGGCACTAATATAAGGTAAAAGGGTTGTGTGAATTACCGCAGTATTATCACGCCCTTCTTCTAAAATCATTTGCCTAATAGCTTCATAAAATGGCTGGCCCTCTATATCACCAACTGTTCCTCCAACCTCAGTAATCACTACATCGTATTTTTTCCTAGGATTAACCTGTTTTATTCTTCTAATAATCTCATCTGTAATATGAGGTATCACTTGGATAGTTTCTCCTAAATAATCTCCACGTCTTTCGCGTTCAAGCACATCCCAGAAGACCCTTCCAGAGGATGTTGTATTCAATCTACTAAGCGAATCATCTATAAATCTTTCATAATGACCTAAATCTAAATCTGTTTCTGAACCATCATCTAAAACAAAAACCTCACCATGCTGATATGGGTTCATCGTACCTGGGTCAACGTTTAAATAAGGATCTAATTTCTGAATTGTAACTTTAAGACCTAGAGACTTTAATAAATAACCAAGGGATGAGGCTACAATTCCTTTGCCAAGGCCAGAAAGAACACCACCAAAAACAAAAATGTATTTTGTATCATGTTTATAGTTTTTACTCATTTGAATTTTCTTTATTATGTTTTATTGTAGGAGGAACTTGAAAATATACTCCATCAGTCTCAGGAGCATTGCTCAGACTCTCATCTCTATCTAATTCAAATTCAGCTTTATCAGCTCTAGTTTCACTGTGTTGATCAAGAACATGAGAAAGAGGCTCAATATTCTTGGTGTCAATTTCTTTTATCTTTGAAACTAAATTTAGAATTTTATTTATATCAGAGATATAAGAGTCAGCCTCTTCTTCACTTATTGTGATTTTGGCCAAATCGGCTAATTTTAATATATGATTTTTATCAATAATCATTTAATAAAACCGCATAGAATAAAAACTGCTGAAATTTAAACTAATAAACTTACATTTATAACATTATTTTAATAGATTTTAAACAAAATGAGTAATATAACTTCACTATTAAAAAACAATTCTCAGCATTATGATCTTTTCATAACAGCTGGTAAGGTAGCCAAAGAACAAAATCTATCATGCTATTTAGTGGGTGGATATGTTAGAGATATTCTTCTAAATAGGAAAAGTACGGATATAGATATTATGGTTGAAGGAGATGCTTTGACATATGCTAAAATTCTTGGAAGAAAAATTGGAGTTCCTAAAATAGTTGAATTTGAAGAATTTGGTACTGCTAGAATCCCATATGATAAGTTCGAAATTGAAGTATCTAGTGCCAGATCCGAAAGCTACACTAAAGATAGTCGAAACCCTAAAATAGAATTTTCAACATTTAAAGATGATATGTCTCGTAGAGACTTTACTGTTAATGCAATTGCATCATCAATTCATCCGGATAGTTTCGGAGAATTACATGATCCTTTTAGTGGGATAAAAGATTTACACAAAGGACTAATTATTACTCCATTAGATCCAGATACCACATTTGATGATGATCCACTTAGAATGCTCAGAGCCATTAGATTTTCAGCTCAATTAGGATTTGATATTGCGCCCAATCTTTTAGATAGTATTTCAAGAATGAAAGAAAGAATGAAAATAATTTCATGGGAGAGAATAACGCAAGAATTAATCAAAATCCTCAGCACAAAACAACCAAGCATTGGTTTTTATGCACTTCGAGATACAGGACTTCTTGACATTATACTTCCAGAATTTTCAATAATGCAAGGGGTTGAAATAAAAAATAATATGTCGCATAAGGATGTTTTCATTCATACTCTCCAAGTTATTGATAATGCAGCAGAACTTAGCGATAAAATGGAAATAAGATTTGCTGCACTTGTACATGATATCGCAAAGCCACAAACAAAAAGGTTTATAAATGGAAAGGGATGGACATACCATGCTCATGAGGTTGTTGGCATTCATTTAATGAGAAAATTATCAAAGAAGATGAAGCTTTCAAATGAACTTACTGACTATCTATGTAAATTAATCAAACTACATCTGAGACCTATTTCATTAGCAATGAAAGGAGTTACAGATAGTGCAATTCGAAGGCTTATTGTAGAGGCAGGTGATGATATTGATGATTTAATGGTATTATGTAGAGCAGATATAACTACTAAGAACAAACATAAAATAAAAAAATATTTAAATAATTTTGCTAGAGTTGAAGAGCTTGTGAAAAACGTTCGATTACGTGATGAACTAAGAGCATTTCAATCACCTGTTCGTGGAAAAGAGATAATGGAGAAGTTCAATCTTAATCCTGGAAAAGATGTGGGTAGAATTAAGAAAGCAATTGAAGATGCTATTCTTGATGGTGAAATTGACAACGACTATAATCAAGCATGGGAATATATGATGAAGCTAGATTTGAAATCTATTTAGTTTTATTCTTAAATTTTGACAGATTATTTATTTTCTTATTTCTTATTCTTTTTTTATATATCCATTTAGAAATATCATTCTTTGTAACTCTATTTGTTTTTACTGTATAATTTAAACTGTAAAGTGATACAGATAAGACATCATCATTAACATCAACAACACCGTCATTATTTAAATCATCAAAAGGAATAACTGGATTAGCATTACTTGAAAGTACTTCAATAAATTGCTTCCTATATTTTGAATAATTATCACCATTTCTATTATATGGATTGATACGATTGAGGAATTTTCTCCAAAACTGGGAATTATCAATTTTCTTAAATACGTTGTAATCTAATGTTAAATAGTTTGGAGCAAGTCCAGTTAATAAGTCAATTGTTGTAGCTTTATTTATATATACTTCGCCCTCATCATATATACCATTTCCAATATCTGTAAATTTTTCACCTTCATCATACACCCCATTCCCTTTATCAATAAATTTTTCACCCTCATCGTATACACCATTGCCAATTTTAAGACCTCCGATAACATCTAAAATATTAGAATTATTACTAAATACTGATTTAGAAACAGAATCTGAGCTTGAAACTTTTATATCTTTTCTATCAAAAAAACGTTCACCTGGGTCCCACCTTCCATTGCCTTCATCAATGAATTTTTCACCTTCATCATATCTTCCATTACCTTTATCAATAAAAGTATCGGTTTCATCATAAGTTTCATTCTTATCATTTAAGGTTGCCTCTACAACCATCCATTTATAACTTTTGGGTACAGAATAAAACATATTCCAGTTCTGTATCATCCTGGTTTTTCGAATGAATTGATAAGCATACGATTTACTATTAAATCGTGTTAAAAATTTATATTCCTTAATTACTTCTTTAAACTCAGCATTCTTTGTCTTTTGATAACATTTAGCAAATGCATAATTAATAGTACCAATGATTAATAAACATAGGAATATGGTTTTTATACTTTCCATAGTAAAGGTTATCTGTCTAAAATATTTATGGGGATTATATATAGGCTTAAAATCAATATCACTGTGTGTTTTTGAAATATCACAAGCAGCATAACCAAAGAATTTACTTATTCTTGTACGTCTTCTTGAAATCGAATCATATATGTATCCAAACACATTAGATAAAAATGGAATAATTAGGATCCACGATAAAAATATCCCTAAAGGTAAAGCTGATATTATTTTGGAAAACGCTTCATGGCGCGTATAAATTTGTTTAGTTGATTTATTCCAAACAACTATGGTAGTATCTTCGAGACTAGGAAGTTTATCGGGCTTTTCATCGGTCCAATCTTTTCCAGCCCAAGTGAGGTTTTGAAAAAGATCCATTCTTCTAATTATTCTTGCTGATTGGTGACAAAATCCACAATCACTATCATAAAATACAATATATGGTCCTAATGCAAACCTTCTTATAAATCTTTTTAAAAAATCTAAATCCTTATTAGACAACAAAAGTAAAAGAGCTGCAACCATAACCCAAGAAAACATGCCAATATACATAGTGATGCCTATTACAACATGAAAACCAATCATTGCTACCATAGAAAATCTTCGTATCCATAACGTATAAATTGGAATTAGTAGTAAAATGGGTACAATAAATTCAAGCTGCAATGTTATACTTGTTAGGATTTTAGAAAGCCACATAGGCATTAGAGAAAACTCTTTAATGATATTTCCAATTGGAGTTAAAAAAATATCTAATTTATAAAAATAATAAAGTGAACTACCATCTTCCCAAGTACCAATACTTTTATTGATATAATTAAAAAAGTATATTATAGATAACTGTAGAATACATGCAAAATAAGCTAACCCCCAATAATTTATAGGTTCATTGTTTGCAATTAGTAATCCACTATTTAATGAACGTGGAGTTATATCTTTGTAATGCTTGAGAGAAAATAACAGTCGATCTAAACTAAATCTTTTTCCTAGTGGTAAAAATAATGACCAAATAAGAAACGCATTCATTACAAAATCACCACCATTTTCTACAATGATCAACCTATTATGAATACTTAGGATAGCAAGAACTGTTACTATCTGTGAAAATTTTGTTTTATATCCTATCGTGAAAAATAATGAAAAAATTAATCCTACATAAAAAAATAATGTTACTATTAATACCGTATCAACATTGAAATAAGCAAGCAATGAAAACGAACTTACAGAAGTTAAACTTAAGGGTGTAAAACCTATATCACTATAAAATGTTTCTATATATTTAATTCGTCTTAAAATATCTACAAAACATACAATTCCAAATACAATCCTAAAAATTCCTAGAGTTCTTAAGTCAACTTTAAAATAGCTTGAAAGTATTTCATTTATATATTTCACTTTTTAAGGCCTATTTCTTTAAGGCGTTCATCTAAATAACTTTTCGCTGTATATTTTTTTGATAAAACTACTTTATCAGATGGATGAATAAATACAGGCATCGATAATCTTGCATTATGCTTATTAGCCTCTTTTGGATTCATCACTCTATGAATCGTAGATGGGAAATAATGATTTGAACACTCTTGGAGCATGTCACCTGTATTTATAATCAATTCACCTGGATTTGAATTTATGTTTATCCATTTTCCATTTGTGTTTTTAACTTGTAAGCCTGGTTGTGTAGCAGCAACTAGTAGGGTAATTAAATTTATATCAGCATGTTCTTGAGCTCTAATTGCTCCATGGGTATTCAAATCTTTAATTGCTGGATAATTGATAACCCTAAGTAAGTTTTGGTCGCTATCTTCAATCATATCAGGTAATGGCATCGAAAAATGTTTCGATACGTTTTTAGGAGATGAAAAATTAATCCAATCTAAAAGTTCTTCACCTAAACTTAGCATCAAATCATAAAATAATTTTGTTTGCTCATTAATTTCTAGAGGATATCTTCCCCATGGATAGATATGATAAAATTCTTTCAAATCTTTCTTATCATATCCACTTGCATTCTCAGATTGAAATGGAAAATATCCATCTTGTTTATCCTTATGGAATGGATAATTATGTTTTTTATTTGAATTGAAAAATATTTCCCAATCACTATAGACTTCATTAAGTAAATCTAATGGTATTGGATGATTTTTTAATATCGCAAATCCTGTATTCTTAAGAGATTTAACAAGTTTTTTTGGAGCATCTTCTGATAGGAAGTCTATAGTTAATACATTAAATGCCATTATTAATCCTTTTTTGAGAATTGTTTAAAAATAATACTGAAAATTTACTTACCAAAGGAAATTCCCATTAAAAAATGTATCGATGTATTTGGAATATTAATAGTATAATCACCTTCTAAGTCAACATCTGCTAAAGCATGTGAAAATTTTAGTTCTGAATTAAACGAAAATTTATTAGAAATATTTTTATTAAAATTGAATGATATTTGTGAACTAATTCCACCTATTTGATAACCACTCTTCCATAGAGTTGGAATAAGACCTCCACCTTTTTTGTAATATCTAATCTCATTTATGGTTACATCGGGGTGTAAAACTACAGTACCTAGCCCGAATCTTAATGAAAAAATATCTACATAATCATATATACTAAGTGGATATAAAAAATTCATTAAAAGTAGATTGTAACCATCAGTAAACTCAAAATGAGTAATATTATCTGGCAAGTTATTTTCAAAATATAACTTGTGATGAATCAACTCCAATTCTTTATTTGATTTTCTCATTCTTATTGAATAGTACTGTGGAGATTTAAATCCCTTAGTATTTGGACGAGATGTTAGATTTATAGATTCATGATTTGAAGAGTTTCTATTTATTTTTATATCTGAAGAAAAACTATATGCATTACCTATTGATAAGTCAAACTCTAATCCCAAAAGAAAACAAAAAAATATTGAAAATAGTAACATTTTTCTCATACACGAAATTTAATACTATTATGGATATTATTTGTAAAAGAAAAGGGGCCCCAAATTGAGGCCCCTTTAGATCTATCAAATTAAATTTGATAAGACGTTTACTTCATTAACATCACTTTTTGAACAGCAACGCCAGCTT
>PCCQ01000013.1 GCA_002731795.1 Fidelibacterota bacterium | reverse complement strand
TCATCATTGATAGTTTATTAAAATTAAGTATTCTTAATTTTTATTTAAACTATAATTTATTTAATTTATGAAACTGTTAGGGGTGCAATAAGCTGAGAATATACCCTTTAAACCTGAACTAGATAATGCTAGCGGAGGAAAACGACCATGAAAGCAATTCTATTTTTAATAACAACAACATCAATATTATTTTGTGACTTCACAACTGGAAAAGTTGTAGATACAAATGGAGATCCTATTAAGGGAGCTGTAATAAAGTACCAAAATAGCTATACATTTACACAAGAAGATGGAACTTTTAGACTTAAGGATTCTGGACCAGGGTTAGTAACAATTTCACATATTGGTTTCGAAACATTAAGTTTAAAAAGAGATAGTTACATGCGTATCAGTATGAGCCCTAAAGTTATAATCGGTAAAGATGTTCAACTTATATCTCAAATTGGGAATACAACTGTCAAAGAAATTAACTCCAGTATAACCTTAATAGAAAAAGAGGATATAAAAAGTTTTGAAACTGAGCATTTTGAAACTCAACTAAATAACATTAGTAATCTAAATTGGTCGAGTGGAAGCTCTAGGCCGAGATATTTTCAAATAAGAGGAATTGGAGAACGAAGTCATTACACTGGAGAGGGCCCTCCAAACTTTTCTGTTGGTTTTAACGTTGATAATATAGATTTAAGTGGAATTGGAATGTCAGCAATAATGTTTGACTTATCTCAAGTTGAGATTGTAAAAGGTTCACAATCATCTATATTTGGATCAAATTCTCTTGCCGGTTCTATAAATTTAAAGTCCTCATCCCCTACGCCATTTTGGTCTGCAAGTGTATTTTCAGGGCATGGTAATGATAAAAATCAACGCTTAGGCATAGTAGTTAATAGTCCATTGAGTAGAAAAATTCTTTTAAGAACTGGAGTTTTTTATAGTTACGCAAATGGTTTTAGAGAAAATTTTTATTACAAAAAAATAGATAGTAACTCAAAACAAGAAACTATGATTAGGTCAAAGTTTAGTTGGTCAATTACAAGTAATTTTAATCTCCAAATGACTTTTATGGGTGTTGATTTGGATAATAAATATGATGCATGGTCTCCCGATAATAATGAAGATTTAATTACTTATACAGATCGTCAAGGATTTGATAAACAAAAATTATCAGCTATTTCTTTAGAAACTTCCTACCTTTTTAAAAATGGACATAAAATCCTTACAATAATATCAAAATCAAATAGCAATATGGAACATAGTTACGATGGAGATTGGGGTAACAATTCATTTTGGGAAAACGAACCTTACAACTTTGATTCATATTATTATGGCTTCTATTCTCCATATGATTATTTTGATTCTTCAGATAAAACAAGAGAGACTATATCTAACGAAATAAGATTGATATCACCAGACAGAGGAAGTAAAAAGTTTAAATACATATTTGGTCTTTATCAAAAATCCTTAACAGAAGAAGATAGCATGAATGGATGGATTTTTGGAGGAGAAGCTGATCAATTTAGCGGGCAATTTGATATTTTAAATCTTGCATTATATTCAAAGTTTGATTTCCTTTTAGGAAAACAATTTGGCTTTGACTTAAGCGGTAGAATTGAGTCAACTTCATTAAGTTATGAAGGTGAAAGTTTAAAAGATTTTGATTACGATGGAGTTTTTGATACTACTTACAATACATCTATTGAAAATATGGATGAATTGCTTCCATCCATAAAAGGTGCAATTTATTATGACATAGCTCCGAACAGAAGAATATATACATCTATATCAACAGGGTATAAGTCTGGTGGTGTTAATCAAAATCCTCGCATATCATTAGAAAATAGACGTTATAATTCTGAAACAAATATTAACTATGAAGTTGGATATAAATTATTTAAAAAAAATAGGAGCCTCCAGTCGACGTTATTCTTCATGCAAAGACAAGACCTGCAGGTTAATGTTTCTTCACAACAAGACCCTGGAAATCCAAATAGCTTCTATTTCTTTACATCTAATGCAAGTAGTGGTAGTAATTATGGCCTTGAACTAGAAAGTGTAAATTTATTTTTCAATAATAGAATGAAACTAACTACAAGTATTGGATATCTCAAAACGTGGGTTGATGAATATGAATTTTATACATCTGAAACCGATAAAGAAATTAGAGGTGATAGAGAGCAAGCGCAAGCTCCTAACCTTTCTGGTGCAATTGGGATTGATTTTTCACCAACCGATGTGTTAACTATAGGTGTTAAATCTTCATACAAAGGGAGCTATTTTTATTCAGATAGCCACGATTTAAAAACAGATCCATATCAATTAATAAATTTATCTTTAAATTATAAATTCAATTCAGGGCTTATCAGTGCGTTTGTAAATAATATTACTGATATACGTTATCCTGTTAGAGGATTTTATTTTGGCCTTGTTCCTCCAAACTATGAAGATGAGTTGTATGTACAATGGGGGTCTCCTATTCACTATGGATTTAGTATTAGATATGATATTTAAATGATCTTCTCATTTCCACAGGTATTTATTGCATTTTACCTAATATTAGTTTTCTGCGTTGGTTTTCTAACTCCAAAAGAAAATTCAGAAAAAGGCTTTTTATTTGCAAATAGAAAAGCAACTCTTCCAGCGCTTGTAATGAGCTTAGTCTCAACTTGGTACGGGGGCATCCTTGAGGTGGGTAGATATAGCTTCGAACATGGTATTGTTACTTTTGTAATGTTCGGAATCTTTTACTATATAGCTGCTTTAATTTATGCATTATTTATCGCTTCTAAAATATCTGAAAGTAATCTTAGTAGTATTCCTGAACTTTTTTATAATTCTTTTAATAAGAAATCAGCTATTTTAGCAGCTATTATCATTGTATTTCTAGCCTCACCTGCTCCTTATATTAAAATGCTAGCCATTATAATTGACTATGTGTATAGTATTGGTTTTATCAACTCAATTCTATTAGGCACTATATTTTCAGTTTTTTATACAGTAAAAGGGGGTTTCAGATCCGTATTAAGAACAGATATCATTCAATTCTCAATGATGTTTATCGGTTTCTTAGGGATACTAATATATCTTTATCTAAAATTTGGTGGTTATGAATTTTTAACAAAAGAGCTACCTCCTATAAAATTTTCGATACCCGGCAATTTAAATTGGAGTTACTTATTTGCTTGGGGCTTTATAGCGCTAGTAACTTTTATAGACCCCAACTTTTATCAAAGAAGTTTTGCTAGTAGCTCAAAAAAAAATGCTAGAAAGGCTATAATAATATCAATTCTGTTTTGGTTTATATTTGATTTTATATCAGTAGTAACGGGGCTATACGCAGCTGCAATTATATCCGAAGTTAAATATAGTCCATTTTTAGATTTGGCCTCATATGCCCTCCCTCCAATTCTTCAAGGTCTATTTATCGTTTCTATGATTGCAATTATAATGTCTACTATAGACAGCTTTGTATTTGTATCAGGATTTACCATAGGCAGAGATTTACTCGGTAAAAGAAATGATGATAAAATTAATGTAAGCTATACAAAAATAGGAATTATAGTTTCTGCGTCTATATCCACTATTTTAGCCATTTTTTTTGAAAATGCAGTTGACATATGGTACGTAACTGGTTCTTTTGGAGTATCGGCTCTTTTAATGCCTATGCTATGCGCGCTGTACAATAAAAGAGTTGCTAGTCCATTTATTTTTATTTTAGCACCACTTATAATAACTGGAATCTGGTTTATATTTACCCCTTCAACCATTGACCCAATGTACCCAGGACTTATATCTAGTGTTCTGTACTATTTATTATTTCGGAAATAGGGGTTTGAATCAGCTCTTTAGCTTCATCGTATTCTGGGTAATGAGTTAAATATTTAATAGCATTTTTATAATCAGGTATTGCTCTATTTCGATCACCCAATATTTCAATTGACTTTCCTCTTATAAAATGTGCAAATCCTAGAATCCATTTAAACTCTACCTCGTATCCTTCGATAATTTGACTGCATAATTTTTCTGATTCAGAATATTTATTATTTTGAAATGCAATAAGGGCTNTNANATATAGATATTTATCATAGCACTCAATTTTTTGATTCTTTGGGCCATATAAATAAAAGTACTGCAAATCTTTCTCGTATTTTTCAAAATCGTGATACTTTTCTAGCTTAACTAGTGCTTCCGCTTTCAAATAAGCAAAGTATGGATGTCCTGGAAATTGATTGGCGATAGATGAACTTACAACCAATGCTTTTTCATAATCACGTTCAATATATAGATAAATATATGATAAAACATTTCTTGCTTCAATCCAACTAAACCTAGAATATAAGGAAGCGGTCTCTAGCTTCTCAATCGCCTCCGTACAATCTGACTGCATACCAAAAAGCTTTCCAATTAGCTGTATAGAAGATGAAGACCTACACAAGAAATATTCTAATGTTCCTATTGGCATATAAAGATCATAATACAAACTATCTATCTGCCTAGATTTATCAATATATTTATATCCTCTAGCACCAGAAATCACTAGATCAATCCAATTAGATTGAGCAAGATCAATTCTTGACTTTAGACCATAAAGAGAACCTAAAAACAAAGGGTAACTCGGATCGTTTGGGTACTTATCTATCATATCTAGATAAAAAGGTACAACCGAATCAATTCCATCATATATTACTTTGTATGATAAATCATGACCTTCATTTAAAAGTATTTTCTGCCAGTTAGCTGCAATTTTAAGAAATGGTATCAGTGCATCTTCTTTGTTTTCAATGGATAAAATATTGAGTTTATAAATACAACTATCAAGTTGAAAATTATATAAATCAGAAATCGCTCTATCTAACTCTGAGCTGTATTTATTTGTATTGCTAAATGAAAAACATAATAAAATGAAAAAAAATAAATCAACTCTCATTACTTTTATTCTGCTCTAATATCTTCAGCATTTTATTTGTAATCTCATTAATAGGTGAATCTTTTAGATTTTTTCTCATCGCTTTAAGTTTTGGGTAACCAGTCCTTGATTCATTTTTCCAATTTTGATGAAATTTTCCAGTTTGAATAAAATCTAAAGCTGACTTCATTTCATTTTTAAATTTGTCGTCAATGAGTTTATCTGCTTGCCTCAATCCACCATATTCGGCAGTTTCACTCACCGCTTTATAAAAATCATTAATGCCAATCTTGCTTATCAAATCAGCTATATTTTTAACTTCATAAAAACTCACAAACCATGATACCGTTGGAGAATATCCTGCTTCAAGTAATACTTTAAATGATTCATTTATTATCATTGGTATAATGCCAGTTAAAGAAATTTGTTCTCCGTAGAGATCTGTTTCTGTTTCTTCTTTAAAAGTTGATTGAAAGCAGCAGATACGAGTACCTCCAATAGCCTTACTGTATTCAAGAATTAACTGCTTGGTCTTGCCTGAAAAATCTTGATGTACAGCAAATAATGTAGGCACTCCATTGCCATCAAGAAATTCTTTCCTAACAGCGTGTCCTGGTCCGCTAGGAGCAACCATTCCTACGTCAACAAAAGGCGGTGGAAGTATCTCTTTGAAGTGAATGTTATAGCCATGAGCAAATATGAGTATTTTCCCTGGGCTTAAATATTCAATAATTTCTGTCTTAAAAACTTCTGCCATGCATTGATCAGGAATTAATATACTTATTATATCACACTCCATAACCCCTGCACTAATATCCATACAATCAAATCCATCTTCATAAGCGAGCTTAGCTGAAGGACTACCATCTCTCAAGCCCACAACTACATTTAAACCAGAATCTCTAAGATTGTGTGCATGAGCTTTACCTTGATTACCATACCCTATTACAAATATTTTTAAATTCGTAATAGAATCAAGATTTACATCTTTATCAAAATATAGATTATCCACTTATTTTAGCTTATGTTTATAAAATAAATTCAACAATACTGGCAATAGAAGTAATGATGAAATAAGAGCTATGATTAAGATAATAGTCGCCAATATACCAAATTCATGGTTAGGGACTAATTCTGAAAAATATAGCGTAAAAAAGCCCATACAGAGCACTAGAGTAGTACCTATGATAGCTTTTCCTGTTGAAAGTATAGAATTAGATACAGCAAGTCCTACATCCTTAGTCTTTTTTAACTCTTGTCTAAATCTAGCTAAAAAGTGAATGGTATCGTCCACAGCTATACCAAGAGCTATTGAAAATGTCATTGCTGTTGATGGTCTTAATTTTATACCAGAAAAACCCATTATTGCTGCTGCTGCAACAAGCGGTATTATAGTTGGAAGGATTGAAATTAAAGATAGACGAATAGAGCGAAATAATATAACCATTGAAATGAAAATTATAATAAAAGCTAATATAAAACTGGTGGTTAAATCTCTTATCAAAAACCCCTGAGTTCTAAGAGCTAGCAGAGTACTTCCTGATATAAGGACCTCCTGACTCCCACCCTTGAAAACTTCATCGAAAATTGATTGAACCTCTACTTTTAAGCTATCAGCAACTTTAGATCTGATATTACCAACTCTACATGTAATTCTATACTTGGTCGAATCACTATTAAATAAATTTGTACCTATATTTGATGGAGCTAAATCTAGATAATCATAGATATCATCATCATACTCTGGTAAAGACATTCCTCTTTCAGGTTCCCAAAAATTAGCAATGACTTTTATGTAGTCATTCATTGAAATTGCTTTTTTGATATGCGATATTTGTTCAATTTTTGATTCAAATTCATCAGCTTTTGTTAGAAAATCTAAATTGAAAATGTTATCCAAAGACAATGAATCCTTATTAGTAGTAGATGAATTAAAATTACTAATTACTATTTCGAGAGGAAGAGTGCCTCCAAAATTTTTATCTACATACATAATATCATCATAAAGACTATTTCCAGGCCTTAAATCATCTAAAATTGAAATATTATAGTCTATGCTCTTTAATCCAATAAATGATATAATTAGAAACAGAATGGAAAGAGCAAGAATAGGATATGGAAACTTCTTAGTTGAAGCGTCTATTTTATCAACTGAGAATGAATCAGATTGAGAAATTAATCTTTTAATGTGGTGTTGTGGAGGAGATGGAAGATAGAGAAGTATAATTGGTATTGTAATTATTGCAACGATAAACATAAGAACAACACCTACACCAAGAACAAAACCAAATTCTTGAGTTATCCTTATATTTGTCATCATTAATGAGAAAAAACCTACAGCTGTTGTTAAACTTGTTAAAAATAATGCTCCACCTAGCTCTTTTATAACTCTTTGAACAGCTAATTTGATATTTCCATCTTCCTGCTCTACACATTCATGATATTTCATAAGAATATGGATACAATTTGAACAGCCAATTATAAGTATGAGAATATACGTTAAGTATGAAATTAAATTTATAGTAATTCCTAGATAAGCCATCAGAGCAGATACCCAAATTAAAGTAATAAAAATACTTGTCATGGGCAACACCACACAATTTACTTGTCTAAAAACAAAAAATAAAATTAAGATTACAACCAATCCTCCAAGGGGAATAAAAATTGATCTTTCTTTACTAACAAGTTCTACATACCTAGTTCGAAGCACAGGTATTCCTGCTTCATACCAGTCCCAGTCTCTGCCATGAATTTCCAAACCTCTATCAATTTCTTTAAATAAATTTTCTCTTAAGGTTTGATTGTTAACATCATCTTTCATATCTACAAATATTGCACCCGACTTTCCATCTTCAGAAATAACTAAATTTGTATATAGTGGATGATCAAGCACCATTTCCTTGTGAGCTTCCCAAGTACTATCATCAAGAGCTTCATCAAACAAGAATTCATCATTTTCTTGAATATTCGACAAACTAGTTGTTTGCTGGATTCCAACAATCTTATTAATCAATTCATCAATTACTGATAATTTTTTAATATTTTCTCTACTTAAGGGATCATCACAACTGTATATTAGAAGAAACTTATCATCTTCCCTGGAAAATTCTGACCTGAATTGATCGTACTTATCTCTCTCTGGGTCATTTTCAGGAAACATTTGTTCAAGTGAAAAATCAACAATGAGTTTGTTCGTTGAAAAAAACGCATAGTAGGCAAAACCTATCGTTAAAGTAAATAAAATAAAAAGTGTCTTTACAGGGTTATCAACAATTCTAGAAATCATTAAATTTTATACTTTCTTTGGACTAAATCTTCGTTAGGCTTGTAAATAATTACAGTATTCCCAATAGAACCAACTACTGAAGCGGAAAGCTTTAGCTCAGAATCAGAAATTAATTTTTTCTTTAAGTCTTTATTCTCATTAAACTTTACTTTAATAAGTTCTTGCGAATCTAAAGACTCACTAATTGAAGAATATACTCCATCAGTTAAGCCAGATTTTCCTATGTAAATAGAAGGCTTAATGTGATGAGCGAAAGAGCGTAGTTTTGATCGTTGTTTTGAATTAATCAATTTGTATCCTTTAAATACCAAAATAAATTTGTAATTCTAAGCTATCTGTATACTTTGAAAAGTTAATAAAGTCTGCACATCCCTTAAAATAACTAATATTTAAATTTAATGTTCCTATTTTAAATAAATATGCAACTGAAGGACCAAAAATAAAGCTGTTTTTAGGAAGTGATAAATCAATTAATGATCTGAATCCAATTTTACATATTGAAAATTGGTAAGAAATTGAAGAGAATAGTCTTAAACCAAACAAATTTTCATTTGCTATGTATTCACTTTCCTTAAAAGAATTATTGGATTTCAAACTATACTCTAATCCAAATTCGCTTGTAAATTTTATATTATCTGTTCTTGAAAAACCCAGCGAAATATGTGGATCATAAAAAACTTCTTCATTATCTAATAAATAGCTAGAAATATTTGATAATCCAGTCGAGAGTATAAAACTGTTATTAATATGAACATTACAAAACAATGTGGATACAAAAAAAACTATACTAAATATATATTTCAAAAGATTTCCAGATATTTTAATAAATTTAATCTAGAATAATATTAATAACATTAACAATATCTAAAATATCAATAATATTATCAGAATTGACATCTGCAGAGTAAAACTGTAGAGATGTTGGAGTAGTTATTCCTAATGCAAAGTTTATAGTCATGACAATATCAAGTATGTCGACAATAGAATCAAAATTTATATCACCAGGCATGATATTATTTGAACTTATAGATTGAATTAAAATATCATCAATAGCTGCCTCTACTATAGATCCACCTGATCCAAACTCACCATCATAAAAAGTATCTTCAGCTATAAATCTTAGTCGCATATCAGATGTAAGAGCAACATAGTCATCTAAGAAAAACATTCTCTTATCCCAAGAATTATTTGATATATTAGTATTCTCTAAAGACACCCAAGTACCTCCACCATTATTTGACACATCAACACGCCAAATATCAGTTGATGGATTATCACCAAGATTATTTGTATACCATCTGTAATATGTGAGCATAACTTTATCTTCTGATGACAAGTCGATTAAATCAGACTTTAGGATTGTTTCACCTCCATCTACATCATCATTTGATGGACTATTAGTTGGTGCATTATTTCCAGTAACGTAACATAGTTCACCTAAAAGTGTAACATCATTATCAGGAGCAACTGGAACATTACCATAAAAAGTACCATTAGGTTCTGCAAGTTCCCAAATCCCTCCAACTGCATCACCAGTAACAGTCCAGCCATTTACTTGAGAATCAAAATCTTGGCTGTATATTATTGGAAGATCACCAACAACAAATACAACTGGTGAATTTTCAGCACCAGAAGGATAGTAAGATTCTTGATCTTGATTATTGAGAGCATAAAAATAATAAGAAACCACAGTTCCATCATTAGGAATTTGAAGATCAGTAGTATAGTCACCATCAATATAATCCATGGGAACTTCATTCCAATCTGAATTGTTATTAAAACTATAGAACATTGATACAGAGACAATCTCACCCGTGGTTGATTCGGCATTAACTGAAAAGTTAATCAAATTTGAATTATATGGCTGATCCAGTATATTATCATGCTGAATAGTTACTCCTCCAAATTGCAATATATATAAACCTGTTTCTATGTCACTGGAAATAATATTATTGCTTGGCAAATATACATATGTACCCCAATTACCTACATAAAGTCCATCAATTTCACTAGTATCATAATAACCAATTTCATTAAACGTTAGTGAAGAAATATCGTAAACTCGAGTTCCATCTGCATAATAGGATGTATATACAAGGCCATCTTTTATGTAGACATTATGAACTGAATGAGTAGGATCGACTGTAAATTCATCTAATAAATTAATATTGGAATAATCTCGAATATCCCAAAGTTTTAAATTGCCACCTTGCATTTCATCAGCTGTAACTAAATAATTTCCATCTTCTGTAACAGCTGCATCATGTGCCATGCCTGGATACTGCCAAGAGACTAATGTCTGAGGATTAGTTTTATCTGATAAATCAATTATATATGCTGTACTTGTATAAATACCCATAGCATAAGCAAGATTATTTTTAACATCAAGATCATGAATATACTCTTCATCCCATGTTCCAACAAGTGTTGGATTTGATGGAATCGATAAATCGTAAATCCATATTTCATGCTCATCTGCACCTACGATATAAAAATATCCATCTTCATCAACATGAATATTATGAGAATTATCAACATCAGTTATCGTATTAACTAATATGGGATTATCTAAGTCATCTACACTCACAATTTTTATTCCATCATCTGCTTCAGTACCAATATAAACATGTCTGTCCCAGTATTTTAAATCTCTCCATATACTAGTTCCCCCATCAATTCTTCCGACTTCAAATGAGTTAGCAGGATCTGTAACATCGACAAATGCTGTGGTATTTTGAAGGCCAACAACGGCAAATTCTCTACCATCTTGATAAAAACCAGTAATATCTGACGTTTGTTGGTCAAAAGGTAAATAACCAAGTAGTTGCATATTATAACTATCAGGTAAGAGCAAAGAGAAAATTGATAAGAAAATATATTTAATCATGATAATAATTTAATAAAAAAAAAATTTTAAAAATGTAAAAGGTTATTACAATTAACAAACAATAACATAAATGAAAAATGCCTCTTATTTCAATGAAGTAAGAGGCATTTACTGATTAGTATCATCCGTATGATTTTAATTTATTATTTGATAAGCATTAACTTTGCGCTACTCACAGCTCCATCAATATTTAAACGAACAAAGTAAAGGCCACTAGGCTGATCCGTTCCATTCCATGTAAATGAGTGAGAACCATCAGTAAGAACCCCACTCCATAAACTAGAAACCTCTTGCCCATTTGCATTATAAATATTAATTGTTGCAAATTTCTCTTTTGCAATATCAACTACTATATTAGTTGATGGATTAAATGGATTTGGATAAACGCTTGAGATATCAAAGCTATTTGGTGAGATTTCATTATCTACATTAAGAACGCCTAATTGATATATCTCGTTTGAAGACCACTCTGGAGCATCTATATCTAAAATAAACTCCTCACCTGTTGAGCTTTTAATTACTCTGAATTCGGGTTTAGTAGTAGTATTACAGTAGCCAATAGTTGAGAAAGATCCATCTGATCCCATTGCTGGTATATCAGTAAAACTACCTATCCACTCACGTGCTCCAACAAGCACATTATCATTGTAAGCTAGAACAATATCTCCCTTTTCTATACTAGATCCATCAGTAAATCTAATATCTTCAATAAAGTAGAATGCTTGCTCAGTAGACTGAGTATATCCAAACTCTTCAAAAGCATTAACTTCCTGTAATCGAGAACTGGTTTCATCTGCAATAAACTCAAATTCAATTGCAGCATCAACTTTAGCCCAATATCCTTTACCTCCCTCAAATGCATTTAAACTACCAACCCAACCAAGAACTGGATTTGGACTTGCAGCTACACCTTCACCAATAACTCCAGTAAATGAACCTTCTACATCATCAGGAATCGCAGTAGCTAAGTCTACACTACCTGCACTCGGGAATGAAATAAGGTTTGCACCAAAATGCAAATCATATGTTGTATTAGCTGGATCAAGAGGAGTAGCACCATTCAAGCAAAGCTGAGAACCTTCTGAAACCTTAACCCAATATCCTGAAGTTGGTGAAATATTTGATAAACTACCAACCCAGCCAAGAACTGGATTTGGACTTGCAGCTACACCTTCACCAATAACTCCAGTAACAACACCATCAAGGGATGACATCATATTTCCAACTGACACATCATCTGGAAGTGCATAAAAACTTACAAGATTTGCACCAAAATGAAGATCTATACAATAATCAATGACGCTTGGGCCACCAGTCTCACATGTGCCATCATCAATATTTGCATCTGGATTATAATTATCAGCAGATTCATCGGTACATCCGTATACAAATTCAGGAAGACCACCCTCATCTTCTATAGCTGTTTCAGTCTCTTCTAGCGCCTGACTAATATCATCTTCTCCAGTAAAATTAGTTTCTGCAAGTTCTTCCTCTGAAAGAGTTATTGTGTAATCAATCGTTATTTCTACATCATCCCTACTAGATGAACTTACTAAAATATCTGTAACTTCTACGGATCCTAATGGAAGATTTAATTCAGATTCTAGGTATGATTCAAAATCTTCAGCAAATGAATCAAGATCCTCTAGAACTGACTCATCAACTGTTGTTTCTACACTAGATTCAATATATACTGCACAACTTTCACCATCTCCCTCACATACACCACAATCATCAAATTCTGCAGATCCACCACATTCACCAGCACAATCGTCATACAAGCAAGAACCGTCATCTAAATTTGCATCTGGATTAAAATTACATGCCTCTGAATCTATACAACCTGAAACGGGGTCAGCTCCAACCTCAGCACACTCACCTACAAATACCGATGGAAGTGATCCACCCTGAGGATCTGAAATTATTATATCTTCAATGCATGCAGTATTAGGACCTGGGTATTCACAAACATAGTCAACGTTAAATAGTACACCATTACTACCCGCAGGAATAATACCACCTGTAAATGAAAATCCAAGAACCATAGACATATCTTCTGAAGGGTTAGAAGTAGAAACACTAAAGTCATTTTCTGCTGCATATCCACCTGAAGCATTACCTAAAGTTGCTAAACTTGGTACAGCAAATTGAAATCCACCAACATCTACAGGAGTATTAATTAAAATCTCGAGCGATGAATCACCAACTACGCCAAAAGATAATTGAACCGTACAGCTAGAACCATCACCTTCGCACACTCCACATGAATCTTCTACTGCTCCACCACCACAGATACCGTTACAATCTATATCTTCAATACAATTACCATTACAGTCAAAATTTTCTTCAGGATATTCACAACTTCCATCATCAGCATTCGCATTAGAGTCATAGTTACATGCTAAATTATCTGTACATCCATAAAATGTTGGAATTGGAAAACTTACCACTAAAGGTTCTCCATTGACATCTGAGAAAATTAAATTAGATAAACAACTATAATCTACATCACCATCAAGAACAACTAATGTACCTGTGCCTGCTGGAACTACAGATCCAGTAAATGAAAATGCAAGAACTGCACTTCCACTCGTTGAAACTGAAAAACCATTTGCTTCGGCATCTCCACCGCTAGCGACTTCGACACAGCCATTATGATTGAATTGAAAACCTGCAATATCCATTGTGCTTGAATAATCAAGATTTGACCCGTCAAGAGTTAGACATACATCTGTACCTGAAGGACATTCTAAAGTACAGGATGTATTATCTCCTTCACATTCACCACAAAGGTCTTCTTGAGCACTACCTCCACATTCTCCAGCGCAATCATACTCATTAAATTCACAATCAGGATAGACATCACTACAATCAGCTACATAGACTGGATCAGGTTGCCCATCATCAAACTCCCATGTTAATGGATTTCCATTGACATCTGAGAATATATAATTAGGCATGCAATCTTGACTAACTTCCCCTTCGAGTAATACTAAAGTTCCATCACCAGCAGCAATAACTGAACCCGTGAATGAAAAACCTAATACAACCGTACCACTTGTAGAAACTGTAAATCCAGCTGCAGTCGCATCTCCTCCAGAAGCATTGGATATGCATCCATCATGAAAAATTTGGAAACCGGCTATATCTGAACCTGAAGAATAATTTAGATTACCTCCATCAAGAGATAAGCATACATCTGAGCTACAATCTCTTGTATTATTATTCATAATTCTATTTCCATCAATATCATGAGTTCTAAAATATAAATCATTTTGACCAGCTGTAAATTCTCTTCCACAATCATAGCCACAGTTTTCACATGAATCAGGACAGCAGTCTCCGAATCCAGAACAAAGATCATCGCACCAACAAAGTGGCTCATCGTCTGCATCAAATGTTCCGTTGTCATTTAAATCATTATAATCATAGCTTTCACAGTTAGAAATAGAACAGGTTCCCAAAGAAAAGTAATCAGGATCAATACACTCTTGAATTTCTGTACCAGGATTACCAAGTCCATCACCATCTGTATCTAAGCAATAAGGGATTGTATATGCTCCACCGCCGCACACGCCATTACAATCAACATCTACAATACAATTTCCATCACAATCAAAATTTGGCTCTGGGCCACTACCATCACACACCCCACATTCATCTTCTACCGCAGATCCTCCACATTCGCCAAAACAATCCTCTACAGCACCACCACCACAGATTCCAAAGCAATCTATTTCAGCTGTACAGTTACCATCACAATCAAAGCCTAGCTCAGGAAAATCACATGAGCCATCGTCGGTATTTGCATTTTCATTATAGTTACATGCATTTTCATTGGTACAGCCAAGTACCTCAACAAAAGGAAAACCGGCAACTAAAGGAGCACCTTGAATATCAGAGAAAATTAAATTAGAAAGACAATCTTCTGTCACGTCACCATCTAAAACAACTAGAGTTCCATCTCCAGCTGGAACTACAGAACCCGTAAAAGAGAATGCAAGAACTGCAGATCCACTAGCAGAAACGGTAAATCCATTTGCTTCAGCATCTCCGCCTGCAGCGCCAGCAATACATCCATTGTGATTAAACTGGAAGCCAGCAATATCTTCGGTACTTGAATAATTTAAATCTCCACCATCAAGAGACAAACATACTTGAGTACCTTCTAAGCAAGAAGCTTCACCTCCATCATTACCTCCATCATCAGCTGATTCAGTTGCGAACTCTACAGATAAAGGGGAGCCACTAATATCAGAAAAAATAAATGAAGTAAGGCATTCTTGTGAAACATCGCCTGATAATTCAACAAGAGTACCTTCACCTGAAGGAACTACTGAACCTGTAAATGAAAACGCTAAAACTGTTGTACCACTTGCTGATACTGTAAATCCATTTGCAGT
>PCCQ01000012.1 GCA_002731795.1 Fidelibacterota bacterium | reverse complement strand
GCAGCTTATCCTAGTGGTGAAGTATCAGAGTATGCACTGAACTGGTTAAAATATCAAGTTTTAGATGACATGTCATCTTGTGAAGCATTATTAAATTATCCATCAAGCGCATCTCAATATTTAACTAATTTTGAATGTTCTAGTTCAATGGTTGGAGATGTTAATGGCAACGACCCTATCAACACCTACGAGTAAATCAAAAATAATATATTTGTCAATTTGTTACATATAGTCACAACGCATAATCTATTAATTAAATAATTATTCTTATTTTTTTATTACATTAGGGCTATGAAGAATATGGATTTAAAATACTTTTTAATAATAATTTTTCCAAGAATAGCCCTTTCATTTTTTCTTTTTTGTATCATTGTAAGTATGTATATATATCCTGGAAGTACTTACATTAATCACGATACTACAAGATATTTATTTAATGAGAATTTTTTAAGTGATCTAGGAAGAACTATTACCCATGGAGGCCAAAATAATTTCCATTCTAGTTTTCTTTTTAATCTTGCACTTGTTTTTGGAGGAATTACTTACATAATATTTTTTTCTCAGACTCATAAAATATTTAATTCAAATACATTATCAAAAATAGGATCATTATTAGGTTTAGGAGGTGCGTTATCCATGATTGGAGTAGCTTTAACACCTTCTGATTTAATGTACGATCCTCATATATTTTTTAATATGTGGATTTTTCGATTTTTTTTACTATCTACTCTTTGTTATTCGTGGCTGATGTATAAGCACAACGGTATTAATAATTATTATTTAATTGGGAATTTAATCTTCATCATATTTTTATTAACCTATGTACTAATTCTCATTTATGGACCATCTCCACGCGAGTCTACCTTTGCACTTATTTTTCAAGTAACAGCTCAGAAAATAATACTTTTTAATTTCATTTTAAGTATTTTAGTTCAAACAGTTGCTTATAGTAAAATAATTCATAGTAAATAAATTCACTATGAAAGATAAGTTGCAAGATCAAATCAATCTTAAAACTAAGCCAATTGGAGCTCTTGGATTACTTGAGACACTCGCTTTACAAATTGGAAATATCCAGCAAAGCTTATCTCCAATTTTAAATAATCCAGCTATAGTTGTATTTTCTGGAGATCATGGAATTGCTAACGAAAGTGTGAGCGCTTATCCACAAGAAGTAACTCACCAAATGGTACTTAATTTTATCAATGATGGTGCTGCTATAAATGTTTTTTCAAAGCAGCACGGTATAAGTGTTTACATAGTAGATGCTGGAGTAAATTTTAATTTCAAAAATCATGAAAAAATAATAGACAATAAAATTAGTTACGGCACGAAAAGTTTTTTAAAGTCTAAAGCAATGCAATCAGATCAGTATGACCAATGTATTGTCAATGGAAAAACCATTGTAAAAGATATTGCATCGCAAGGTACAAATATAATTGGATTTGGTGAGATGGGGATTGGAAATACATCTTCATCATCAATTATTATGAGCTATATCTGTAAATATCCAATTAAAGATTGCATTGGTAGGGGTACCGGTATAAATGATAAACAGTTAAAAAATAAAATTAAAATTCTTGAGCAGTCAAAGAGTTTTCATGGTAGTCTAAATAATATAGAAGATATCCTTTCTTCATTCGGTGGTTATGAAATGGTCCAAATGTGTGGAGCAATGCTTGAAGCATATAATCAAAATATGATAATACTCGTAGATGGATTTATTGCATCAACTATTTTTCTAGCTGCTACAAAAATAAATCCTAATATAATTGAAAATGCTATTTTTTGTCATTTAAGTAATGAAAACGCACATGCACTTCTATTAAAGTATTTAGATGTTGACCCATTACTCAATTTAGGTCTTAGATTAGGTGAGGGAACAGGATGTGCTTTAGCATTTCCTATAATACAAAGCTCTGTTAACTTTCTTAATGAAATGGCAAGTTTTGAGAGTGCTGGAGTAGCTAATAAATCTTAATAATATGAAACAAGAAATCAGATTATTTTTCACAGCCTTAATGTTTTATACTAGAATTCCATGTCCAAGTAATATTGATCATAATGAAGATGCATTAAATAAAGCTAGTCGATACTTTAGTTTGATTGGCTGGATAGTTGGTGGACTTTCTTTTTTAGTATTTCACCTAAGTTCCTTTTTATTTGATCAATCTATCGCTGTAATCCTTTCTTTAGCTACTGGTATATTAATTACGGGGGCATTTCATGAAGATGGATTTGCTGATGTTGTTGATGGATTTGGAGGCGGATGGACTAAGCAACAAATTCTTGATATTATGAAGGATAGTCGTTTAGGGGCTTATGGTGCAATTGCAATTTTACTTCTTCTATTATTGAAATATTCGGCTCTTAACTCTCTATTATTAATCTCAGAAAATTGGTATTTAAATTTTTTAATATTTATTTCTTATCATTCATTAGCTAGACTAACATCGATTAATATTGTATTTACCTCACAATATTCAAGAGAAGATGAAAAAAGTAAGGCAAAGCCTATTGCGAAATCAGTTGGACTTAATGAAATTATTGGTGCGTATTTTTTTGGTATGCTACCACTTGCCTTTCTTATTAACTATAATTGGCAGTTTATTTTTATAGCTGTTCCTCTTTTCATCCTTTATTATCGTTCTAAAAGATATTTTGAAAAATGGCTACATGGTTACACTGGTGACTGTTTAGGAGCTGTTGAACAACTAGCAGAATGTGTTTGTATATTATTTTATCTGGGGCTATGGAAGTACATTTAATTAGACATACGCCTGTTAACATTTCAAAAAAAATATGTTATGGAAGACTAGAGGTTCCACTTCAAAATAGTTTTAATCATGATATGAAAAGAATCAAAAATCAATTATTGAATAAATATGATACTGTCTATAGTAGTCCAGCGAAAAGATGTATTGCTTTGTCTGAAGCTTTAAACTTTGGTCAGATTATAGAAGATAAAAGATTGCTTGAGCTAGACTTTGGAGATTGGGAAGGACTTGAATGGGATGAAATTGATAAAAATCTATTAAATCATTGGATGGAAGATTTTGTAAATATTGCACCTACTAATGGGGAATCATTTAATCAAATGTATCTTAGGATAAGCAATTTTATAGAAATGTTGAGGAATAAAGAGTTTAATGAAGTATTGATTGTTTCTCATTCTGGAGTAATAAGGTGTTTTTTAGCTTATTTACTAAAATTTCCATTAGAGAATTCTTTTAAAATACCAGTTGGATTCCACGAGCAATATATATTTAAAATTGAATCAGATCCATTATTTGATTCTATAGTAAAGATGAAATAATAAATTATGCAGAACAAAAGTATTTAGCTACATCAAGTTTATATAAAATGTCAATCAAGAAAAAATTACCCTTTAAAATATGTCAAACATGTAATTTGGAATTTAATTGGAGAAAGAAATGGAAAAGAGATTGGGATAATGTTAAATATTGCTCAGAAAGATGTAGAAGAAATAAAAAGTAAATGCTAAGATATATTTTATATATATTAATTATTTTAATTGCTGTTTTAATAATGTTAACCATTTACTTTTCATTTGCTCAAATTTTACTTGAATCGCAAAAATTAAGCTGAAAATTTTAAATTATAAAATAAGGTTCATTATCAATCTATCTATTTTTGTTTCTTTTTCTTCCAAAAGATATACACTCCAATAAACGAAAGAAGATATAATGAAGCAAAAAGATAGTAGGGGTTAACTACATCTCCAAACAGATAGGTAATTATTAGTATTAATGTTGTTCTCATACTATAATTTATTTCATAAATATGTCTATATCTATGAATTATGTTTAAAATATAACCATTTAATCAGTGATTGATTTCGTTGTATTTTACCTTATTGATTATATAAAATTAGACTATGGCTAAACTTAGAATTCATAATACGCTTGAAAAGAAAAAAGAGGATTTTATTCCGGTTGATCCAAATCATGTACGAATGTATACATGTGGACCAACTGTCTATAATTATGCTCATATCGGGAATGCAAGACCTGCAGTGATCAGTGATCTGCTTGTTCGAGTCCTACGATGTATTTATCCAAAGGTTACATATGCATCTAATATCACTGATATAGATGATAAAATTATCAATGCATCTATAGAAACTAAAACACCAATTGATGAGATTACCTCAAAATTTGAGAGAATTTATAACGAAGATATGGCTTCATTAGGGGTTCAGGCTCCAGATATACAGCCACATGCTACAGACTTTATTGATGAAATGATTGGATTAATTCAGATGATGATTGATAAAAATGCAGCTTATGAATCAGAAGGTCACGTATTATTTGATGTGACCTCTTATTCGTCTTATGGTAAATTATCAGGAAGAGATTTAGAAGATCAAATTGCAGGTAGTAGAGTAGAGGTGGCATCATATAAAAAAAATGCAGGAGATTTTGTACTTTGGAAACCAAGTGTTGATAACCAACCTGGATGGGAATCACCATGGGGATTTGGTCGGCCAGGGTGGCATTTAGAATGTTCAGTAATGTCTGAAAAAAGCTTAGGATTGCCGTTTGACATTCATGGAGGGGGGATGGATCTTATTTTTCCTCATCATGAAAATGAGATTGCGCAAAGTTGTGGAGCACATGGAGAAGATAAAGACCCTAAGATTTTTTCCAGATATTGGATACACAATGCGATGCTTAATATGAATGGTGAAAAGATGTCAAAATCATTAGGAAATATTTTTTATATTAGAGATTTTCTTGATAAACAGCCTGGAGAAGTCCTTCGACTAGCATTAATATCAGGACATTATAGACAGCCTCTTAATTGGACTGATGATACAATCGAACAAGCCAGAATTATTTTAGATAAATTATATAGATCTCTTAAAAAAACTGATGATATAAAAGTGGATATAGATAGTTTTGATAACGAATCAAGTACAGTGCTTAATGCGTTATGTGATGATCTAAATACATCAAAAGCGATAGCTGAGATTATTGAAATTGCGAAAAATCTATCTAAAGCTAATTCTGATGATTTGAAGAAAAAATTTAAAAAAGAACTTTTATTTTCAGCCAATCTAATGGGTATCCTTCAAGAATCTCCAGATGTATGGCTTGGAATTGGTAAAGCTGATGATAATTTAGATTCAGATAATATAGAAAAGTTAATTCAAGAGAGAAATGAGGCTAGAGCTGCTAAAGATTTTCAAAAAGCTGATGATATTAGAAGCCAACTTAATGAGATGGGAATTGAAATAGAAGATACTGCTGATGGAACTGTATGGAGTAGTAAATAACTATAGGGTTACACTATGAGCAATAAAAATATAAATATCACATTACCTGATGGTACAATTTTAGAAAAACCATCTGGAATTACTGGTTTAGAAATTGCAGAAGGAATCTCCACTGGACTTGCAAAGCAGTCTATTTTAGTTGAGGTAAATGATGAGCTTAGAGATCTTTCTTTCCCTATTTTGGAAGACTCCACCCTGAAGATTTTAAAGAAAGATGCTGATGAGGCATTAGAGCTTATTCGTCATGATTGTGCCCATGTTATGGCAGAAGCTGTTCAAACGTTATTCCCTGGAACTCAGGTAACCATTGGGCCTGCAATTGATAATGGCTTTTACTATGATTTCGCGAGGAATGAATCTTTTAATCTTGATGATTTAGAAAAAATTGAAAAGAAAATGCATGAAATAATTGAAGTGGGGCACCCTTTTGAAAGAGAAGTTTGGGACAGAAAAAAGGCAATTGAGTATTTTGAAGGTATCGGAGAATTCTATAAAACTGAAATTATTAAAGATTTGAATGAAGATGAGGTAATAACAATATATCGGCAGGGAGAGTGGCTAGATTTGTGTAGAGGTCCCCATTCTCCAACAACAAATCACATAGGGAAAGCTTTTAAGCTAATGAAGGTCGCAGGGGCATATTGGCGAGGTGACGAAAACAATGAAATGCTTACAAGAATTTATGGAACTGCCTGGAGAACTGAAAAAGAACTTCGAACATATTTAAATATGCTCAAAGAAGCCGAAAAAAGAGATCATCGTAAAATAGGTAAAGAAATGAAAATCTTTACTTTTGATGAGGAAGTAGGTGCTGGATTACCTCTTTGGCTTCCTAATGGTTCAGTAATTATTGAAGAACTTGAGAACTTAGCAAAAGAAACTGAAGATAAGGCAGGATATGACAGAGTTAGAACACCTCATATCACTAAAGGTAGTTTATATGAAAAATCTGGACACTTATCACATTACAGAGAGAGTATGTTCCCAGCCATGGATATTGATGGTAATGAATACTTTTTAAAACCAATGAACTGCCCTCATCACCATAAAATTTTTGCTAGTTTGCCTAGAACTTATAAAGAACTTCCTGTTCGTTTAGCTGAATATGGAACGTGTTACAGATATGAGAAGTCTGGTCAATTATTTGGTTTGATGCGAGTTAGAAGTATGCAAATGAATGATGCACATATTTATTGCAGTGAAGAACAGTTTAAAGAAGAATTTTTATCTGTTTGTAAAATGTATCTTAAATATTTTGAAATCTTTGGAATTGATAAATATGAAATGAGATTAAGTCTTCATGACCCAAAAAAGTTAGGTGAAAAATATGTTGATCAACCAGAGTTATGGCTGAAAACCGAAACTTTAGTAAGAGAGGCTCTTGAGGATGGTAAACTTAATTTTGTTGAGATTCCAGGAGAAGCAGCTTTTTATGGACCAAAGATTGATGTTCAAGTTTGGAGTGCAATAGGAAGAGAATTTACTTTGGCTACAAATCAAGTTGACTTTGCAGTGCCTAGTCGATTTGATTTGACCTATACAGATAATCAAAATAAACCTCAAACACCTTTATGTATTCATAGGGCGCCACTTGGTACTCATGAAAGATTTATAGGTTTTCTAATTGAGCATTTTGCAGGAAATTTTCCACTATGGCTATCTCCTGTTCAGATGTCAATCATTCCTGTTTCTGAAAAGTTTAATGATTATGCAAACACGGTATATCAAAAATTAAAAGATAATGGAATTAGAGTAAATCTTGATACGCGAAATGAAAAGATGGGTGCGAAGATAAGAAATGCTGAGCTAAGTAAAATTCCAATTATGATTATTCTTGGAGAAAAAGAAGTTGAAAGCAATTCTATTTCGGTAAGAAGAAGATTTGTAGGTAATGAAGGAGGGATAAGTTTGAATTCATTCATTAAAAATTGTAAAGAAGAAATAAATGAGAGACTTCAAATGCCATCACCTAAAAATGATTAAAATATTTTTTATCATACCTATTAAAATTTATCAATTATTATTGTCACCTTTTATTGGAAAATCATGCAGATTTGAGCCAACATGTTCTTCATATTCAATAGAATCTATAAATAGGTATGGAGTCATAAAAGGAGTTTCACTATCCTTAAAACGAATATTAAAATGTCATCCTTGGGGTGATTCAGGGTACGACCCAGTATAAATTTTTGGTAAAAAAAAGGGACAATATAATTGCCCCTTTTAGTTTAAATGTAATATATCAAAAGTTTTACTTCATTAATGTTACTTTTTGCATAGAAACTGAACCATCATTAGTAGTCAATTTTATAATGTAAGTTCCACTTGAAAGATTAGATGCATTCCAAGAAATAGATTTCATTCCAGCATCAAGTTTACCATCAAATATAATATCAACAATTCGGCCTGTCATATCATACGCTATTAAAGTAGCATTTGTTGGACTTTCAATACTTAGATTCAAAACAGTTGATGGGTTGAATGGATTTGGATATGCATCTTCAATCTGAATATTGGAAGGTAGAGTTACAAGCACTTCTTCATATGAATTTACAATCATAACTTCTTCAATATCATAATTACCAAAAGCTGAAAATAAATCATCTGTTTCTGGAGCAACTATTACAAGCTTTGTTTTATTTCCAATTGTATTATAATTAGCAGCTAATGCTTTTTTAGTAATGGAAATATTAAAATTATCACCATGTGATAGTGTCATTTGAACACCCCCAATATATCCATCTGCATCTAAGAACATTCTCTCATTATTTTTAACAAGTGTTGCCTTTGAAGCATCTCCTAATATTCTACCGTCTAGAATGATACTAACCATTAAAACAATATCTTGTATATTAATAAGTCCATCCTGCGTCATATCTGCAGCATTTAGAGAACATACGTTAGACATAATATCAAAATCTATAATATGAAAAATTGTTTGGTTTACATCAAGTACATTGAGTTCATTATCTAAATTAACATCACCACTAGTTGTACTTGAGCACAAATTCCATCTAGCAAAGTCTCCTGGGAACAATCCTGACTGATAAACTGCTAGTTCAACTCCATTTTCATCTAATACATGAACTTCATTTAGAGTTCCAAAGTCAGTGATTCCAAACCAAAATTCATCATCAATTTTTTCTACATGATATACTTGCCATTGACTAAAATTACCTATAGATGCGTCTTCTAAACTAAGATCTTCATTTAATTTTGCCAATCCTCCATCAAATGAGCGATAAATTGATTCTTGATGTTTAACTACGGCGCCTCCGCAAGGTGCACCAGTTCCATATTCATTAATATAAACTTCAGAAACATCGCTTAAATTAATATCCGAAACTTTACTTGTTCCATGGAAAGTGTTCCAAGAAGAATCATAATATGTCCTAGATACATATATATCATTATCCATTATTTCAATCTGTTGAGGTCCTTCACCAACTTCAATTGTCTCAACTACAGAATTTAAATCTAGGTCAATTTTTTGTATAGTATTACCAGAATTAAAATATAAATCACTATGAGGAATAGCAATCCATAGATATTGTCCATCAAAAATAATATCTTCAGGCAAGCCATTAACAGGTATAGACTCTTCGATTGTATTATTGGAGAGATTTAAAACTTTTACATCCATAGAGTACCAATTTGTAAAGTAAACTTTATCATCGACAATTACTAAGTCTCTAGGACTTGAACCATTGGTATCAATCTCTATTCCAGGCATTTCCAATCCTTGAGGTGTTATATCAAATATCATTACTTTATTACTATTATTGACAAGCACAATTAATTTATCTTCCCATACTTCAAGGGCTTGTACTATATCTCCTAATGGACCTGTTTCTTGTATAGTTCCATCATCAAAAACCATTGATATGGAGCCATTAGGCGTCCCAAAATTTCCCTCATTAGCTATAAATGTTATATTTGTTGAAAATAATAGGCTTATGTTGATTATGAGAATCAGTATTTTCATTTTAGTTTCTCCGTATTAATCGCATTGATTTGAAATGAAATTGAATCAAACCTTAATCGCGAAGGTTATTTTTATAAAGAAAAGTGTCTGGCTTTTTACTCAAAAAATAGAGTAGTTCACAGTTGCGCGTCAGCTTTGGATTTTCACCAAATTCCTTTACTCGTTGAATTTCTTAACTTAAGCATATATGTATATTAAATTAAAATGAAAAATATTGTTACAGTCAAAAATTTTTCTTTAACAATCCGATTGATTATATTTGTCGATGAAAAATTTTATTAAAATATCAATTATATCTATAGCTTTCTCATTGATTTATGGGGATATGATTCGTCCTTCCCAAGGGGAGAGACTTAATTATTTACATATTCCATTTGAATGGGATCAAGAGGCTAATGCTTTAGATTATAATCTACAAGTTTCTAATGATTCAGATTTTAATACGCTATTACTTGATATAAATATTTCAAATACTCTATATCTTTTAACAAATGGAATTAATTGGGACTCAACTTATTTTTGGCGAGTAAGCCCTATTTTTGAATTAGATAATGGAAATATTGAAGGTGGCGATTGGATTGATTCAAAATATTTTACTACAAGTGAACCTGCATATAGTCAGACAATAAATGTTGAAATTGCAGATGAAACTCAACTACAAGATGGATTTGTAGCAATTGGAGGATTTGCTCCAGAGTTACAGTCTGTTATTCTAGATAAATATGGAAATGAAATCTGGAACGATGATGGGTTTCAATTTATGCTTAATCATATAAATGAGCATGGTAATATATATGGATTTAGTTCAAATTCTTATCCTTTTAATACTGGGATGAAAACAAATTCAGACATAGATGTGGTATGGTCAGCAATGGATGAAGAAAATCCAGTAGATTCACATGAAATCAAGCAAATACCGAATGGTAATTACATGGCGTTTATTAATGTTGGAGGTTTAGGACCAATACCTGCTGATAATTATATGACAGAATTTTTTAGGTCTGTTGGATACCAAGCTGATGGTACTACTTTAGAATTTCCATATTATGGGCAAATGATAGTTGAATGGAATGAAGATCATGAAATTGTATGGCTATGGAATCCATTCGATCATTTTACCACACTAGACCATGATAATTATGAGGGAACTTGGTATAATGCATATTTCAATCAGACTTTAGATTGGCTACATTCAAATGCATTTCATTTTGATGAAGATGAGAGTGTTATATATGTATCCCATAGACATATCTCAAGAATTTCCAAAATTTCATATCCTTCAGGAGAAGTAATATGGAATATGGGGCTCCCATCAGAATATATCTATTCAGGAGATGACCATATATGTTCAGATCTTCTATTTAGCTTTCAACATCATGTTCAATTAATGGATAATGGTGATTTATTATTTTTTGATAATGGTAATTTGAGTGAAATGCTCCTTGGTGATGATAATCCCACTACTCGATTAAGAAGAGTGCGTGTTATTGAAGATAGCTATTGTGAAACTATTTGGGAGTATGAGTTTCCCCCTAATCTTTTTGGTCAGGGGATGGGAAGTGTATTAGAACAAGAAAATGGAAATTATTTAGTTTATACATTTGGAAATGGAATCAGCCCAGAGTGTAGCGTACTTGAAATTATACCAAATGAATCCTCTGGTGGACAGGTTGTTTGGAAAGCAACTGCATCTAATCCAAATGCAGCTTGGTATAGAGCATACAAAATTCCAACAGTCCATCCTGATTTATTTAGCGTAATTGCTAGTGACTATAATGAATTNGAAGGTGTAGATGCCCTTTCAGTATCACCTACATCTCCAGAAGTNACNTTNACAATTTATAATGAAAGTGGATATNTTCAAGATTATTTTTATACATTNCAAGATGAAGGGAATGGCTGGTTTGAAAACTCTAATGCTATAATTACAATTGATCCTTTTAGTAANGCTGAAGTAACATTTAGTTCGGAGTTCATATTTGGAGAAGAATCAAATATTTCTTTAACAGTAAATCCAATANATCATTCTTATAGAGCAAAAAATTATAATTTTGAAGTTTTAAATGTTTCAGATATGATTCCAGGAGATGTGAATTATGATGAATCATTAAATGTTCTTGATGTAGTTGTACTTGTAGCAATGATTTTAGGTTCTCAAACAACTGATTACAATGCAGGTGATTTAAATTTAGATAATCAAGTTAATGTTTTGGATGTGGTTTCATTAGTTAATTTAATTCTTGATGTATAGTTTGATTTAAATCACAAATTCAAAAACAAAAATCTCTCCTTATATAAAAACGATGAAATTAAGTAATTATATCGTTATATTAATACTACTTATATAAATTATAATATATTCCTTGGGGGAGAGGATGCAAATTAATTTTTATATTAAATCGATTTTAGGATTTATTTTATCCTGTATACTATTTTCAGGCCAGGATTTTTCTATCGATTCTCCTCGACTAAATCAATTCTATTGTTCAGAAGATACAGATTTATGTTTACAGCTAGATGGCAATGAATTAAAATATGTATCTACTAAAGATATTTCAAGTTTCCAATTTTCCCACAGTGGATGTATAAATGGAGTTTTTGGAGGAGATGCTTCAGAAAACAACTTCTTTTTAACTGTAAATTCAACAACTGTAATGGGTGTTGCGTTTGGCAATGTAATTCCCGCAGGTTCTGGTACTCTAATTAATATTGAATCAGATGCTCAGTTAGAGATGGATTGTATATTAGATTTTTCAGCATTAGATTCAAATAATATTTCAATGGTTGTTGATTGGGGCACAGAAGATGGATGTTTTGGTCTGGATGTATGCTTAGATTTGCAAGAAAATAATCTCAATTACGTTTCAAATAGCTATATAAGTACGTTTCAAATATCTCATGATGGTTGTATTGATAATGCGTTTGGTGGTGATGCTACAGCAAATGACTTTTCTCTTACCACAAGTTCAAATTCAGTTTTTGGAATTTCTTTTTCAAGTTTAATTCCTCCAGGAGCAGGAACATTATTTGTTATTCAACCAGGAATGAATTTTAGCCAAGATTGCTTTGGAACTTTTGCATTTTCTGATTCCAATGGGAGTAATTTAAATGTTGGATGGTCCGCTGCATCTTCGGGGTCTGGTTGTACAGATTTAAATGCATGTAATTATGATGAGAATGCATTTTTTGATGATGGATCGTGTTTGTATGAAATAGATTGTTTTGGCGAATGTGGTGGTGTGGCTGTTACTGATTGTTTAGGAGTATGTGGAGGAGATGCAGAATTTGATTGTCAAAATATTTGTGATGGATCCTCATACCTAGATTCATGTGGAATTTGTGACGCCGATCCCACCAATGATGATTTGTGTTTAACAGATTGCGATGGATGTTTGAATGGATCTGCATACATTGACGAGTGTGGAAATTGTGTTGGAGGTACAACCTCTGATGAGAATTATAATTGTGGAAGTACACCATGCCAAGAAAATTGGGCACAAGATTGTAATGGAATTTGTAATGGTTTAGCGTATCAAGATGAATGTGGAGTTTGCGATGAAGATCCTACAAATGATTGCATCCAAGATTGTAATGGTGATTGGGGTGGTACAGCTTATATAAACTCTTGCGGTATTTGTGTTGATGGTAATACAAACTTAGAAAATATAAATGAAAATGGATATGAGTTTGGAATGGACTGTCTTGGAATATGTTCTGGCGATTCATATTTTGATGATTGTGGAATTTGTGATGATGATACTTCAAATGATAATTTATCATGTTCCG
>PCCQ01000011.1 GCA_002731795.1 Fidelibacterota bacterium | reverse complement strand
AGCTTTTGACCCATCAAACTACCCAAAATATGAGCTTCTGACCATGGTGCACCCATGAGAAAAGCTAATGGCATAAAAAGATAACCAAGAATCAACTCAATAGTTAATACTGTACTACCAAAAGGAATTAAACTCAATAACCAATTTAGCAGTGCAATTACTGATAGGAATGCAACTAGCATAGCTGCAATATTTAGAGCTAATTTCATCCCTTCTGATGCACCATTACCTAATGCTTCAAGAAAATTACCTTCGTCTGAAACTTGAGCAAGTTTAATATTATCTTTACTTGTTTCAGGCGTTCCCGTTTCAGGATAGATAATCTTAGCTATCACAAGTGCTGCTGGAGCGCTCATTATTGATGCGGCCATAAGATGTCCAGCTATACCTGGAATGTTATTTAGCATTAATACATAGGCTGCCATAACACCTCCTGCTACAGTAGCAAATCCACCTGTCATTATAGCAGTTAGTTCAGATTTTGTCATTTTTGAAATAAAAGGTTTTATAACTAATGGTGATTCAGTTTGACCAACAAAAATATTTGCTGAAATGCTAGCTGTTTCAGCTCCACTGGTCCCCATAGTTTTCTGCATAATTTTAGTTAAAACTTTTATAATTTTTTGCATTATACCTGCGTGATATAAAACTGACATTAAACTTGAAAAAAATATAACTGTAGGTAAAACTAAAAATGCAAATTGAAAACCAAATCCAGGCCATGTTTCTGGGTTTGGGAAATTTGGTCCCCAAGGCCCATACATGCTTTGCTCTCCTAAATTTCCAAACAAAAATTTGCTACCTTCAATTGAAAAATCTAATATTTTTTTTATAACTTTATCAACAGATTGAAAAACCCATGTCCCTCCAGGAACTTTTAAAATTAAAACTGCAAAAAAAACTTGAAGAGACAAACCTGATAAAACTAATTTTAAATTAATTTTATTTCTATTATTTGATAACAAATAAGCCAGTCCAAGAATTGCAATAATACCTAATAATCCAATCATTTTTTCTCCCTAAAGTTATGGTTTGAAGCATTTTCTACATCTTGCTTCATATTTATCAGTTTCGCCTACTACTACTAAATCTTTTTCAGATGAAATTCTTTGTGAAAAACTTGCTGGATCACCGCATGAAATACAAATAGCGTTAACTTTAGAAACATATTCTGCATCAACTAATAGTTGATGTATTGGACCAAACGACTTTCCTGTATAATCCTTATCTAGTCCAGCAATAACTATTCGCTTATCTTCTCTGGCAAGTTTATTTGCAATATCTATAATTCCATCATCAAAAAATTGAGCCTCATCTATTCCAAATACATCTGCGCTATCTTTAAGTTCATATATTTCGTCAGAGGACTCAACAATAATTGATTTAATTTTTCTCTTATTATGCGATACAATGTAGTCATCACTGTACCTATCATCAGTTTTAGGTTTAAAAATTGCCACGTTTTGTTTTGCATACTGTGCTCTTACCAATCTTCTAATAAGCTCTTCTGTTTTTCCACTAAACATTGGGCCACAAATAATTTCTATCCATCCACTATTTTTATGTCTAACCATTAATCTTAGTCTCTATCATTGGTATAAGGTTATTATTTATTACATCTATTGCCATTGCATTTTTACCACCATCTTTTACTATAATATCTGCATAATTTATAGTTGGTTCAATGAATTTTTCATGCATTGGTTTTACAGTATTAATATACTGAGAAAAAATAGATTCTATTGAACGATCTCTTTTATTAATATCTCGTTTTGCTCTTCGTAATATTCTAATATCTGCAGGAGTATCAACAAAAACTTTGCAATTAATCAAATCACGAATTCTGGGATCATGAAATGCAAATATGCCTTCAATGATTATTATAGGCTTTGGATCAATCCTTAGGGTCTCATCCATTCTTTTATGGCGTTTAAAACTGTATACAGGTATGTTTGTAGTTTTATTATTTATAAGACTTTGAATATCATTTTTAAGTTCATTAAAATCTATTGAATTAGGATTATCAAAATTAACATTACATCTTTCTTCATAGGTTATATGAGATAAGTCCTTATAATAAGAGTCTTGAGATATATGAACAATATTATCAGAATCACATCTTTTTATTAGCTCTTTAGTAAATCTAGTTTTACCAGAGCCCGTCCCACCAGATATCCCAATGATTAATTTATTGTCATGCATCTAAATAAAGGGTTGTGGAAGTAATTTAAATGTATTTGTTTCAATGTAATCTTCATTTGGTTTTGCAATTAGAATTGGAATATCACCTGCATATTCAGCTATTATTTGTCTACAAGAGCCACAAGGGGCTGCACCATCTTTAGTGACGACTGCAAGTGCTTCAAACTTACTGTATCCTTGGGTAAGTGCTGAAAAAATTGCAACCCTCTCAGCGCAAAGTGTTGTTGGATAAGCTTTAGATTCTATATTAAATCCAATTAATATCTCACCATTATTTGTTAGTAGTGATGCTCCAACATTATAGTTACTGTATGGGCAAATTGCTTTTTTTTGAGCGTTTATAGCACTTTTAATTAATTTTAATTTATTTATCACTTAATGTAAAAATTCCCTTTAATTCTTTTTTTATTATTACAGTTGTCAGTTACAATTAGCTCAATTTGATGGGTACCAATTTCTAATGGCTCTTTAAACTCATGGAATATAAGACTTCTATAAGTATTATAATCAACTATAAGCTTTTTTCCATCTAAGTATACCTCAAAGCTGTTTTCATCCTTGATGCCACATAGTTCATCTTTAACTTCATATTGTAAAATTTTAAAATGATCTTTTCTGTAGGTCGAACCTACATTGGGAACCTTCTTTAATATTTCTGGGGCATCATCATCTTTTATTATTGAGTAAATCCCGCCTGTTTTAATTTTTGTTTGAATTCCTTTTTCATATTTGATATTTCCATNNAATTTCCATTTNTNANTAAACANATCATATTTAAAAATTCCAATATTTGAGTANTGCTTCTGGTTTTCAAAGATAAGGTTNAACTCATTTTTNAAAGGAATAGACTTAGGTCCAATTANGAATGGACCNTANATATGATTTAATTGTCCTTCTATAGTTCTATCAANATAAGGNTCGATATAGATAAATGAGTCATTATGATTACTATCATCAAATNATATTTTCTTATTGTTTNGAATTGAATTAANAGTAATTTGATTATCAATTAATTTAATTGGAAACTCAGGAATNGATACCCTTGAATTGATATTAATTGAGAATTGATTAATTGTTGAATCTTGATATATAATTGATGCTTTTGATAAATCTCTTAATTCAAGAGGGTAGAAAATTTCAGATATGTACTTAGTAGGTGAAATTTGGTATAAAGGATATCTATAAAGTTTATCATCGAGGGTTAGTCCAAGAATAGGTGTTTTCCCTGAAAAATTATTTTCATCAAAAGTAAAGGCTGTTCCTCTGGTTTTATCTTTTAACTTAATTTTACCATCTAATATTTTTTCCTTATTATCAATTTTATGAAATTGTGGTGGACCATAGGTACCATCTTTATAAAATGGTTCAGCAACTAATGTATTTAAGTTTTTTTTTGGTTTAGGAATAAAAAATTTAGTGGCATAAATCGTATCTATATCTGGGCTTACATATCTAATGTTCTCATTAAAGTCATTTGTAAAATAAACATTAAGAAGTTTAAGCCGATCATCATAAGATTGAACTATCCATCCTTTTTTTTCAGCTATAAAGTCAATTTGTGTATCTTTGTTGCTTGAAGACAGGAGATTAAATAATATTTCTATATAATTACCATTATAATCAGAAGCTGTTATTTTGCATTCATGATATGACCTGTCATTAAAAATAATTTTCTTGATTGGAATACTTTTTATAAAAGATGAAGGATGATAATTATTTTTTTTATATAAGCTATATACCTTTTTTCTTTCAGAATTATATTTATCAAAATCACGCTCACAAAACACTTTATGTCCCTCATTGAAATTGATATGATTATATTCAGCTTCAAAAAATATTTCACCATCAATTTCAAGTTTTATACTATATAGTCCGAAGTTGAATGGTTGCCCATTAATCTTATCATAAATTTCAGCAGAAATTCCAATCTCCCCGGAGACTGATATAATATCTTCTATTACGTATTGACTATCAGATATTTTTATTAAATCAAATTCTTTCTCAATAGGACTACCGTTTATAAAACTATCTTTATTTAGGTTATTTAAGATTATTTTTTGAGGAATTGGTGGAAGTGTGTCCTCGATAAGATAGTTAGTTAGGAAAGGATTGAAAGGTTCTCCTTTTTTATTTCGAATCTCAAAATGTATATGAGGACCAGATAGGCTACCTGAATCTCCTGTAAAACCTATAATATCTCCTTTTTTAACAGGATATTGATTCGGAAGGAAAGTATGGTCAATAGAAAAGCAATCACATTTTTCTTGCAAGCTATCAATAAAGATTTCTAAAGTCTCATTGAATTTATCAAGATGTGCATAAACTGATGTATTTCCATCTTTCATTTTAATATATATTACTTTCCCATAGCCTAATGGACTTATAGCAATTCTAGATACATAGCCATCTTCGATTGCATAAATATCTAATCCATTAATTCCATATGTTCGGATATCAATACCAGTGTGGTATCTAAATGGTCGGATATCACCAAAAACAGTTGTTATTGTCTTACTTGCATCTGTAGGCCATAGATAGTCGTTGGTTCCCAATGAAATTGAGAGCATCGCAGCAAAGAGGATTATATATCTATAAATAAACATAGATTTTATAGCATGCAAAATAAAGATTCTATAATTAACTTTAGACTAAATTTTATAGTAATCAATACAGAATATATGAATTTTAAACTACTGAAACTAAACCTTAAAATAGCATGGTTGAAATTTTCTGGTAAAATTGAACTAATAAAGACTACTAACAATTTTTCCTTGAATAATTTGGAATCGCCTAAAATTTTAATTATACTTCCAATAGAAAAGGAATTAATAGATAAATCGATAAATTCTATTTCAAAGGTTATAGATTATTATAACAATAAAAATTCTAATTTTGTGATCATTGTGAATAATCATTTAAAACACAAATTAAATTTTTACAATATGAAAACACATAAATTTGAAGTTTCAAAAAAAAATAAAATTAATAATTCTAAAGATATTCTTGATAAAGTCTTCTATGATGACTTTGATATTGTTATTGATTTGAATATTCACTTTATCTTTGAGATATCAATGTTTATTCAACAATTAAAATCAAAGTATAAAATAGGCTTTGTATCAAATTATTCAGATTTTTTCTATAATATTCAGCTTCAAACAGATAGGAACAATCCATCTTACAAATCTTTGGATTATTTATTAGGTAAAATATGATTTATACAATTTTTGAAAATAAACCAGAAAATTTATTTCCTCTTACAATTAATCACGCAGCCTTTGAAGTAAGATGGGGAGCATTTAGCATGCTTGATCGAATATGCAATTCAATCAATAAAGATGATAGTATTATTTTAGTAGTAAGAGATGAATTGAAAGAAATAATTTCTGAAAGATACTCAGACTTTTCTGTAAATCCAGATAATATACCTCCTTCAATACTTCTACCTGCTCACTTTTCTACAATTAAGAATGGATTAAATAATGGGAAACGTTTATCAAATGATATGAGTCTTAAAGATTTCAATCTATTTAAAGATAAGCTACATTTTGAAGATTTGTATTTATGGGATTTTATTTTTGATATAAAAGATATTTTATTAAGAAATGATACTAAATTTTTTGATATGAAAATTGGTGGAGATTTTCATGAATCTTGTATTTTTTTAAATCAAAAGAACATTCATATTTCAGATTCAGCTAAAATATCTGCAGGTGTAATCCTAGATGCATCTGAAGGTCCAATTATTATTGATGAAAATGCATTTATAGATATCGGCGTAATGATTAAAGGAAATACATATATAGGTAAAAATAGTAAAATAAACCCAGGGGCCAAACTAAATGGAGAAATTTCAATAGGGCCTTATTGTAAGATAGGGGGAGAGGTAGAGGCAACAATTTTTCATGGATACAGTAATAAGCAACATGATGGATATATAGGTCATTCATATATTGGTGAATGGGTTAACTTAGGAGCTAATACAAATAATAGTGATCTGAAAAATAATTATGGAAAAATAAAATTTGATTTAGGATTCAAAAAGATAGATACTAATGAAATGTTTATTGGATCTATGATTGGAGATTTTTCAAAGATTGCGATCTCAACAATGCTTAATACAGGAACTTACATTGGTATGGGAGCTAATGTTTTCGGTAGTGGCTTCCAAAATAAATTGATTCAATCATTCTCATGGGGAAAAAAAGAAGTTACTGATTTTAAAAAATTCTTATCTACTCTTGAAGTAGTCAAATCAAGAAGAGATAAAAATATTTCAGAAAAAGAGAAAAATCTTTTACGTACTTTGTACAATAATTCACAAACAAAAAAGTTTTAAAATTTAATTGACCATTAGATTTAACTAAACTATATTTTTATCCAATACAGCGGAGAAATAATGGAATTTGAAGAAATAATATGTCCTAATTGTGGGTCTACTCTTATGGCTGAAGATCTTAGAAAAAATTTAAGATGCTCTGTTTGTAAGGTTAATTTCCACCAAAATAGATATGTAGGTTTTTTAGAATATTTAATGATGAATGGCTATGTTCAGGAACTTGATTTCTTTGATAAAACTGTTTATGGAGATGAGATTAATCATACCTCTGAGACAGAAGAAGAATTAAGAGATGAAACTAATCCAAATGAGTATGAAGAAAATCGTAATAAGATAAAATATATGGAAAGAACTGAAGATCTTAAAGAAATTACAACTGATGAGGAAGAATTTAGAAAGTGGGAAGGAATTGATGAAGATTGGCAGGAATTCAATAGAAAGAATAATGAAAAGGAAGATTAATGAGCATTGAAAAGCCTAAAAACAAACCACAACAAATCAAGATAGAATTCAATGAGGATAATACAAATATAGAATATAGTAACTTTGTAGTTGTTACTCACTCTGCTGCAGAATTTGTTTTAGACTTTATTAGGGTTCTTCCAGGGATGGCAAAGGCAAGAGTGAAATCTAGAGTAATTATGTCTCCAATGCATGTAAAAACACTAATGTTTGCATTACAGGATAATATTAAAAAGTATGAGAATAAATTTGGCGAGATTAAGGTTATAAAAAAAGAAGGCCCCAATGAGCCTCAATTTAATTTACCTGATGATATGTTGCCAAACTAAAATTTTGTTGTTAGTCTCATAATAACCTGTCTTCCCATTTTTGCACCACCAATTAACTCTCTGTGTCTATCATCAAGTATATTCATTGCAGTTATTCCAAATTTGAGATTTTCAGTTATTTCATAATTGTAATGTAGGTCGATGATATCGTATGGACCTATGGTTCCAGCCCAGGTTCCATCAGCCCAATCATATTTATCTACATGTCTTAGTTTAAATAAAAATGTCCCAAAGTTCTTGCTATTATAGCTAGCTGCAATATTGAATTTAAATTTTGGTGAGTTTATGGGATCAAATCTTTTAGTTAACTCATTATAATAATCTGTAGAATTAAATATTGTAAAGTTAATATCAGCTGTAAATCTTTCAGAAAAGAACTGTGTATAGCCAACATCTAATCCAGAATGATATACTTCTCCATAGTTAAGGCTACTTAGAGTAATAATTGGTAGTTTGTCAGGGAAGCCAAGCTTTCCTGTATCTTCATCAATAATTTCACCTTCATAGTATCCACCAATTAAAGTAGAGTACTCATCAATACCTACATCAACCCATCTACCATTAATATTATCATATGCGCCTAAATAGGATAAGGGGCTATTTTCAACTTCACCTCCAATGACATTATCCCAGATTTGATCAGGCTGTACGATGGTATAGATAAAACCACCGTTTGGTAAATCACAATTATTTCCATTTTCATCACAAAGTATATCAATATATCCCCATTCTCCAGGATCTTGGAAATTACCATCACCATCTTTATCGTCTTCCCAGCCAAATAAAACCGACCAGTCTTGTGGCGCTGAACCTGATACCATTGCATCTAGATGGTCGTAGTCAAGATAGTATGTACCATTTGCTTGATTAAGACCACAGGGATACGTTAATCCATTTGTACATTCTATATCATCTTGACTTACATAATATCCATCCATTCCGACTCTTTCCATATAGTCAAATCCTGACCAATCCATATCGTTATCCATTCCATCCCATGCTGTTCCATATGGAGCATAAGTTCCATCTAGACTCGAGGATACTAGCCCTATTACTTGATCAGTGTACCTATCCTTGACTAATGGAGTTATGAAAGTCGCAGGACTAAAGAAATCATTATATTTTGTAAAATATATTTCTGCAGACATTTGAGCTTTAATTTTTGGGATGAAAGTGCTTATTCCAAATTCTAAAGTTCTCATGCTTTCTGATGTTAAAGGATCTACATCAGAAAGATTAACAGATTCTTGAGGAGTATAGTTTACACCATCATCATATGCAGAAGGAATGAAAATTATATGATTTAGAGTATCTAATGGTATGTAATCTCCTGGATAATCACCATCGCCTGTATTAAAAAATAATGGAGCTCCTTGGACTCTATTGATATATGGATCACATGGGTTATTTGGATCAAAAACACAATCATTTAGTCCACTTGAGCCAAGCTTTATAGTATTACCAGTATAATTACCTTCATTATCTATTTCATAAAAAAACGGATCATTAAGATTTACTGGGAAGCCCCATTCACCATATTCATTAAAATTATCTGCTCTAGCATAGGGAGTTCCATCTCTATTTCCTTTAAGAATCATTGTAAAATTTTCACCCCATCTACCAAAGATTAGGTTCGTATATAATGCATTAATTGTTGGTGTATTATACGCTTTTCCATAGCTCATTCTAAATGTTGTAAATTCATTAACTACACCTTCAAACATTGGATTATATGTCAATCCTGCCTTAGGACCAAATAAAAGGCCTTCTTCTTTTAGCTGATCATGGTAGTCAAGCCTTGCAGAGGCAATAAATTCCCATCTTCCACTTAATAAACCTGTATATTTTGTTGCTTGAGTTTTTGATTGGAAATAAAAACCTAATTCATGTGATTTTATATCATTTATATATTCATCTTCTTCATCAATACCATAAACGATTTCATCCTCATCTCCATATGATAATCCATCTCCATCATGATCAATTAAATCCCACACATATGATTGACTATCTTCATCATCATCAAAACCATTTGGACCATCATTAAGAACACTTCCATTAGTAAAGGGTAATGTATTCATGTAATCTAATCCCCATACTATTTCTGTTGAAAATTTTGGTAATAAAAATGAATTTTGAATTTGAAATCCATAATTTTTTGATTCATCTAAAATGATATCACCTCGATTGTAACCTCTAGTCTGGCCTGCATCATTTGTATTAATATATGTTTGGAAAAACCAATTTTTGAACCTTGCTCGCAATTGATAATAATTGGTTTCCCATCCATCAGCTAAATATCTACCTACACCTGTCACCTGTTGTGTTTTAGTATATGCATAACCTGTTTGAAAAGATAAGTTTAAATCTTGACTAGGATCGTAATCAACTCTAAGTTCTAGCTTATTATTTACAACTTCAAAGTCTGGATAATCATTGATTCCATCTCCATCAGTATCATAAACAATATCAAGATTAGGATGCCAATCTCCTTGGGTGTAATATCCATTTCCATCACTATCAGTAAATGATTCTCCTTGGTCATATATACCATTATTGTTTGCATCAACAAATGACTCAGGCTTAGTCGCCCATTTCCCATCCGATGTATCATACTGGCCATCGAAGTCGCCTTGATCAAGAGGGACGAAACCATTTCCTTCTCCGTAATCTGGAGCAGAAATCATAAGAGGAGTTTCGTTTCCTTGACTATCTGTTTCATACAAATATGTTCCCCATATATCTTTTGCATGCTGCGGAGTATTCTGGTTCGGAGCATCAAAGTCCCAGCAATATCCATCCTGTCCACAATCTAAAGTGATATCATTTTCATCAATTACCATATTTGGTGGTGGCCATATATCATATGATATATTTCCACTTACTTCAATTTCATTGAAAATAAAATTTTGATTTTGAACATACGAGTGGAAACTAGGATCTGGGTTTTGTTCATAATTAATAAAGATAGATAAGTCAGTTTGACAATTTAAACTAGGATCATAGTATTGACTATTTTCATTACATATACCATAGCAGTTAAGAACATTACCATTCTCATCAACTTCTAATTGAGAAGTGCTAATATCTTGTCCATCTCCATACTGTTGAAAAATCCATCCTTCATTTCCAAAAAAGTCAAGCCCCCAGTATCCTGGATAACAGTCATCTATAACATCTACATATCCACCATCATCTATACCTACAACGTGTTCTAAATATGTAAAATTATCATTAAAAATCCAGCCAGCTTCAGAATCATCAACATGCCAGTCCCCATCATTGTCAAACCATGTATCTCCAGCTTGCCATATGCCATCACCCTCACCTTCATCTGGACCCTCAATAAATATAGCATCTCCATTTAAATCATAAACTGGAATGAAATCACCGGTTGAATTTTCATAGACTGCATAGTGTCCATCACCCTCTGGATCTAATTCATCATAGTATTTAAAACCATCGAGTCCAAAATCTTCAAATACAGAATTTCCAAAACCATACAATCCAGGCTCACCAACTGATAGAGTACCATCGCCGTGCATATCATAATAATAATCACCAGCAATTCCATCGCCACCAAAATCCCATTCATAAACATCAAATTCCATATTGAAAGTCTCTTCATTATATCTAGATCTTCCTCTTAAATCAGTCTCTCCATCTTCGATGTACCACGGATTTAATGATCCATCAACATAGTATTTATTCATTCTACCATATCTTATGAGTACCTCTTGGTCATCTATTGCATTCGCCCATTGAGATGGTATTTGATTATTGGTATATCTTTCTGTTCCCTCATCAATCATACCATTACCATTATTATCTACTCCATCTACCCATTCATCTTCTTCGCGATCAATATATTCATCTATTTCACCATTATAGTTATCATATGCACCATCAGAGTCCCAATCTTCCCAATCTTCTAAGGCTTCTTCACCAACATCATATTGCCCGGTAGTATATCCACTTCCTTGAAGATCTTGATACCATTCACCTTCATCCCACTGACTATTTCCATTAGTATCAAAAAAAGGTTCAGGTCCTTGATGAATAGAGTCATTATTTGAATCAATAAAATCGAAATAGCCATTATTATTACTATCAGTAAAAGGCTCAGCATTATCTATACCATCAGCTTCCCAGTAATCTTCATCAATAAGTCCATCACCATCATCATCATAACCATTATACCAATCCTCGCCAGCATAACCGTCACCATCTAAATCACCATGATTGGGTTCACCATCACCTAGCATTATATAGTATAAGCCATCAGCTGCATCTGAATTTTCTCCATTCCATCCATTCAAAGATAGAAAGACATTGCCCTTATTTACTTGAATACCTTGATTAATTGTTTGCACCCATCTGAGTCTACTTTCAGTTGCAGGGCTGAGCCCTCCAGTATGACCAGTTACCGATGCATTATTATCTTTACCATCTATCTGTCTACCAGGAAATCCTACCCATGGGTTTCTGTGTGATTTATATTCCTGTTCTGAGATATAAGGCCATTCATTTGCACTAAAATGAGAACCAGATATTTTAAAACTTAAGTTATTATTAATTTTTTTAGCATATCGAGCATCGAATTTTTTTAGCTTTCTATCATCCATTGTGCCTGAAAAACTTGCTGAAAGGCCTTCTGATGTTGCAGGGGGCTTTGATATTATATTAATAACACCACTATGAGCATTAGCACCATATAAAGCTGTTGCTGGACCTAGCACAACTTCAATTTTTTCAATATCACTCTGTGTTGAGGGAACTGTACTAAAATTGACAACTCTTAAAGACGGAACATTTGCAGGTCGCCCATCTGTTAACATAAGAAGTCTTGAGCTGAAGCTACTATTAAATCCTCTGATTGAAAGACTGTAATTATTTACCCCACTAGCAGTAAAATCAACACCTTTCATTCCTTGCAAGAAACCACCAAGATTTGATGTGGCTGCTTGTTCTATATCTTTGGAATCTACTGTTTCAATTGTTGCTGGAGCTTCTGTTTTCTTTTCTTCACGTTCTATGAAAGCAGTGACATTTGTTTCTTCTAGCGCAATCTCACTTTCATTCAGCTCTACTTTATAAACATATTTTTTCTCTTCATTTATAACTATGGATATTTCTTTATTTTTGTATCCAATATACATTATTTTGAGGGTGTAGTCATCAAGAGGGATATTTTCAATAAGATATTCTCCATCTATATCAGTACTGCTTCCATAAGAAGTACCTTCGAGAACTACATTTACTCCAACAAGAGGTTCTTCTGTATTAATATCAGTAACTTTCCCTGTGATTGAAGCATAGGGGTAAAGTAAAGTTAAACTAAGTACAAAATATAAATAGTATATGCTTTTTGTTGTGATCACTCTAAAATCTATTAAACTATTAACATTAAAACATAATAAAAAAAGCCCTACTAACTTTTTCATTAGCAGGGCTTTTCTTAAATAAAGCTTAAAAAATAATTACTTAATAAGCATCACTTTCTGTGAAACAGTAACATCAGCATTGTTAGCTTTAACAATGTACATTCCACTTGAAAGATCACTAGCATTCCAAGTCATATTGTAAACACCAGCATCCATTGGACCATCGTGAATCATATCAACAACTTGACCATTTAAGTTGTATACTAACACTGAAACTTCTCCAGCAGTACCAACATTAATATCAAATGAAGTTGATGGATTGAATGGGTTTGGATATGCATCACCAATTGCAATAGCATTAGGTGTTACTAAATTTGCAGTAATATATCCTTCTGAGGTTGCAGCAATTACTTCTTCAACATTATAGTCGCCAGCAGCAGAGAAAATCTCTTCATTAGGATTCACAACGATTAGAGTAGTTGTGTTACCTTCAGTATGAGATTCAGCTACAAAAGCGTCTTTTGTTAACTCAATGCTAAAGTCACTACCATGAGATAGTGTAATTTGAACTGCACCAACAACTCCATCAGATGACATCACCATGCCTTCATCATTTTTAGTGAATGATGCTGAAGTTGCTTCTTGACCTCTTCCACCCAAGATAGTTTGAACAACTGCTACTACATCAAGAACATCAACGTTACCATCAACGTTAACATCCGCAATACATGCAGCATCACCAAGAATTGATGTACCTAGTACATGACCAACGATTGCAACAACATCAAGAACATCTAAAGATCCTGTTCCATCGACATCACCATTCTGGTTATCACAGCTTAGCTGTGTTAGCTCACCCATAACAGAAATGGATGAAACCACAGGAATACATGTTGGCTCAAAGTTCATTACTAGTCTTCCACCATTCTGACTATATGGAGTTTCTGCAACACCATCAGCATCTAAATCCAAGTATGTAATACTTTCAGGGTCAAGATCGGCACCCGAGTCATCAACTAAGAAGTCTGTACTTCCAGTTTGCGCATACATAACTGCGTTCCATGTTAAGAAGTTTCCCCATGGAGCAAGAGAAGCATCCATAAGATATGCAGTGTTTGCTTGATCTGTACCAGGATCTGAATCAACTCCACCAGCAGAATAGTCTACACAACCTTCTGGCAGTAATGCTGTTACATCACCGATAATTGGATAGTTAAATCCACAAGCTGGATTTGTAAATGTTGAAAGAAGAGATGGGTAACCAAGAATGTTATCGTAGTCAGTACCATCACCATCTTCATCTTCTCCAACAATATCACCTAGACCAGTTTCTGCAACTGGACCATCAATGTAGTGCCACTCAATATGAAGATCTGGAACAATTCCATATGCTTGGTTAGATGGAGCAAATGAAGTTGTAACACCATCCAGCATATATCCAGCTGTTGTACCTGGGTGAGGCATTCCTGGATAACCATGAACTAAATCAGCACATCCACCCATAGCTACGGGCATTCCACCACAAAATGCGTGATCACCAGCATTTGCTGCTAGACAAGCTCCATAGCAACCCAAAAACTCTGCGCCATAAAGCTGAAACTCAGAAGTTACAGGAGTTGGTGTTGCTGGGAAAAATGAAAAGAATGAAGAGCCAGATATACTCCATGAACCAGCTGTTTCTCCTACA
>PCCQ01000010.1 GCA_002731795.1 Fidelibacterota bacterium | reverse complement strand
CTATTCCAAATGATAACTTATTAAAAATAGATTGATTAATAGTTGAATTTTCGCTTAGTAAATAGAATGATTTGGCCATGTATAAATCTATAATCTCTTTTATCTGAGTTTTTGTGGATATGATAAGCTCATCATTATAATCATTCAATATAATATAATTAAATGAAATTCTATTTCCAATTTGGCGCATATTGAGTTGTAACCCTAATGTTACATATGGAGAATAATCTATAGCTACATTTGAATAACTCTTTATATTGCTAATCATATTTTCTATCGCTAAACTAGTAATATACTTATTGTCTTTATCTGATTTTTGAATTCCTATGCCATAAACTAAATTTTGATTTATATAATCACTAATTTTAGATTCTGAATATCCTAAAGAAGAGCCAATAAAAAAATTATTATCATATTGCTTAACAATAGCTAACTCAAGCAGATTATCAGATGCGATAAATGAATCACCGTCACTATTTTGAAGTTTACCATAATTGATATTTGATAAATTAGATTGAATACAGTAATCATTATAAATGAATCCATATGATAACTTGCTCGCTAATATATTTGCGGGAAATTGTATTAAAGATAATCTATAATAATTATTCTGTCCTCTATTAGTAACGTCTTTAATAAAAGGATTACTATTCATAACAGATAAATCATTTATATCTCTTGATATACTGCTAATCTGATTTGAATAACTTATTGAAAAGATTAATATTAAAAATATGTACATCATTTATAATTATAACATGTTTATCGGATCAATATCCATTTTTATATTTACATTTTTATATTTCTTCTCAAGTAATTGTGTTCCAAATTTTCTTTCAAAAAAATTTTGAATATGAAGTGGATCATCTTTTTTAACTGCAATTAATGAATTTATTCTCCATTGATTTTTAATTTTTGAAATTGGGGCTTCTGATGGTCCTAAAACTTTAAATGATTTATTTTTTTGAAATACATTTGTAACACTATCTGCAATCTGATTGACTTTTACAATATCCTCACCACTAAAAATCAGTCTACAAATGCGAAAAAACGGTGGATATTGTAATTCATTGCGTTCTGCTAAATTTGATGAGTAAAATGTTTTATAATTTGATTTTATAGCATTTAATAGGTTTGCATCATCAGGATTATATGTTTGAATTATAGCTTTACCTTGAATATTTCGTCGGCCTGACCTTCCAATAACCTGAGAAATTATTTGAAATGTTTTTTCACCTGATCGAAAATCAGGAATGAACATCCCATAATCAGCATTTACTACACCTACTAAATCAACATCATTAAAATCTAAACCTTTAGAAATCATCTGAGTTCCAATTAAAATATTAATTTTGCCTGATGAAAAATCCTTTAAAATAGATGAAAGATTTGATTTTTTTTGTAATGTATCTGAGTCTAACCTAGCAATAACTGCATTAGGAAACTTCTTTTTTGTTATTTCATATATCTTTTCAGTGCCATATCCATTAAGTACATAGTTATTAAAATTTTTATCAATTTTATTATAGTCTTCATTATAGTCACAGTAATGACATAATAATTTTTGAAAACTTTTATGAAGTGACATGGGTACATTACATGACTCACATAATATAGGACCTTGCAATTCTTTCGAAAAAACTGTACTTGCATATCCACGTCTATTATTTAATAAAATAATCTGTTTTTCATTATTAAGTGTTTCTTTTATGTTCTGTTCTAATTCATTACTAATAACAGCATGCTCATCGTTATCGATATTTTTAATCATATCGATTACTTGAACAACAGGATCTTTTGATTTATAGTATCTTTCTTTTAATTCGATATATTGAGATTTACCAATTAATGTATTATAATAGCTCTCTATGGATGGGGTGGCACTAGTTAGTATTGTAGGACATTGTGAATATTTTGATCTAATAAGTGCAATATCGCGTGCATTATAATATGGCTTCGGAGAATCTTGTTTATATGAATGATCTTGCTCCTCATCAATAACAATTAATCCAATATTTGGCATAGGAGCAAAAATACTACTACGAGCTCCAATGATAATTTTATTTTCTCCTAATAAAATATTTTTTATAGTCTGTTGCTTCTCTTTATTGGTCATTTTGCTGTGCCACATAGCAATATGATTACCAAAATATTGAATGAATCGCTTTTGCATCTGTGCTGTTAAAATAATTTCAGGAATTAAAATCATTACATTTTTACCAGACTTAATTACTTCCTGCGCAAGTTTTACATATATTTCTGTTTTACCACTTCCAGGAATTCCATGTATTAAAAAGTTTTTATTAATAGATTTTTTTATACTTGGAAGTATTGTATCAAAAATATCTTTTTGTTTTTTAGATAATGTAATTTTTATTTTCTGAGAATGTATCTCACCTACATTATCCTCTAAATATATTTTTTTAATTAATTGCTTTTTTTCAAGTGCATTGATTGTGTAATAAGGATTCGGAACGATATTCTTAATGGTGCTAGCAAGAACAGATTTTTTTTCTGTTTGTAAAAAGTCCATTACAATTTTTTGATTTTTTGAAAGCTTCAAAATATTAATATCAATATTACTAGTTAATTCAATATATAATATTTTTTGAGGACTATAATCTTTATAATATATACTGGGTAATGCTGATTTTATACACAAGCCTAAAGGTGCAATGTAATACTTTGACATCCAAATTATAGTCTTCCATAAATCCTCAGGTATATTAGGATGACCTTCATATAATGAATCAATCTCATTTAATTTTCCTTTATAGTTAGAAAAATCAGATTGAGATACTATATATCCTATTTGTATTTTATTTTTAAATGGTGCATTGACAGCCATGCCAACACCCACGTTAGACATTAAGTTTTGAGGAATTTTGTATGTAAAAGATCGAAAGCTAGCTATAGAAAAAACTACTTCTGCATACATCTATTAAATTATTCAGCTACAACTTTTAATTTAACTTTAGCAGAAATATCATCACCAAAGTCAACAATAGCAGAGTAGTTACCTAATGATTTAATAGTATCTTCAACTGAAATATATTTTTTATCTACTTTAAAGCCTTTTTCCTGTAATGAATCAGATATCATTTGGGTTGTTACAGAGCCAAATAATTTATCATCCTCACCTGCTTTCAAAGCAAATGTTAGCTTGATTGTATTTAATTTTTTTGCTATGATCTCTAGACTTTCTTTAGATTTTGCTTCTTTAATAGCTTTTTGCTCAATCTCTTGCATTGTTGCATTTATCATAGAAGGAGTTGCTAAAACACCAAAACCTTGAGGTATCAAATAATTTCTTCCATAACCTGCTTTAACATTAACAATATCTCCAGCTTTTCCTAAAGACTCTACTGTTTGTTTTAAAATAATTTTCATTATAAATATATCCTAAATTGTATCAATTACGTGGATCGTGAACGTAAGGTAATAACGCAATATTACGCGCTTTTTTAATCTCCTTGGTTAGCATTCTTTGATACTTAGCAGAGACGCCTGTGACAAAGCCTGGAATAATTTTACCTTGTTCTGTAATAAACTTTCTTAAAAACTTATAATCCTTATAATTAATTTTACTTATTAATTTAGGATCTTCTTTGAACGGACATATTTTTTTGTTATTCGTTAGAGCCATCTTCATCCTCACTTGTTAATTCTTCATTATTTTCTTTTTCTGATTCATCTTCAGGTGCTTCTGGTTCGTTAGATTCATCAGATTCTACTTCTGATTCATTAGATACTTCTGTTGGTTCACTTTTTGATTCTTCAGAAGGTTCTTCTTGAGCGCTTTCTTTATTTTCAACCTCACTATTCGTATCTGAAGAAGCTTTAGTTCCTAATATTTGTTCATCTAAAGTTCTTGAATCTTTAATTAGATTTGATTCTTCTATTCTACTAGTCAGATAAGACAGTACGTCTGGATTATGCTCTAATTCACTATTAATTTTATTAATATTACTACCATTTGAATGTAGTTGAACTAAAACATATGAGCCATATTGTTGCTTATCAATTAAATAGGCTAATTTTTTCTTACCCCATACATCTGTAGATAATATTTTAATATCTTTACTCTCAATCATTTTTTGAATTGANANGATGATATCTTTTANTCNTCCAGACTCTANTGCTGGATGAACAATATACAGTGTTTCATAATAATTCATTAATTATTCTCCTAGTTATGATACAATTTTTAANAGTGGAGCNATAACNAGTGCAACCACTGAAATTAATTTNATTAAAATATTCANNGATGGTCCTGANGTATCCTTAAATGGATCNCCAACNGTATCNCCAACAACNGCTGCTTTATGTGCNTCTGTNCCTTTNCCNCCTTGTTCTTCAATCATTTTCTTAGCNTTATCCCANGCACCACCTGAATTTGATTGAAAGATNGCCATTAATACACCTGTTACAGTNACACCTGCTAAAAGACCACCTAACATTTCTGCACCACCAGGNGAAAANCCTACNGCTACNGGNACTATAACAGCCAATANNCCAGGAAGAACCATCTCTCTTATNGATGCTTTNGTAGANATATCTACACATTTATCATATTCAGCTTTTCCATCAGCAGCATCGAAAATTTTTCTATCTTCATCAGATGCATTGCTCATATCTGCGTTATTTTTNTTCATGACTTCTAATGCTGCTTTCAATTCAGGTATATCAGCAAATTGTCTTCTCACCTCTGTAATCATATCCATTGCTGCTCTACCTACTGCATTCATGGATAATGCAGAAAAAACAAATGGAAGCATTCCACCAATTAATAATCCACCCATTACCATTGGATTTGCAATATTAATTCCTTCAAGACCTGATTGTTGCATAAAAGCTGCAAATAATGCAAGTGCAGTTAATGCAGCTGATGCAATAGCAAAACCTTTTCCGATAGCTGCAGTGGTATTACCTACTGCATCTAGCTTATCAGTTCTTTCACGAACCTCAGCTGGAAGTTCTGACATTTCAGCAATACCTCCAGCGTTATCAGAAATAGGACCATATGCGTCCACAGCCAATTGTATTCCTGTATTAGCCAACATTCCAACAGCAGCTATGGCGATACCATATAAACCTGCATAGTAATGTGCAACCAGCATTGCCGCTGTAATTAATATAATTGGTATAGCAGTGGACATCATCCCAACTCCTAATCCAGCGATTATATTAGTAGCAGAACCTGTTTCTGACTGCTCAACAATTGATGTTACGGGCTTTGTACCAGTTCCAGTGTAGTACTCTGTAATTTTACCTACTCCAAGCCCTGCAATCAGACCAGCAATCGTTGCCCAAAAAACTCCCATAGAAGTATACGAACTACCATTATGAATCCATGTTGCTGGCAATAAATCGTTAATGATAAAGTAAGATGCAACTACCATTAAAAAAGCAGATAGGAATTCTCCAGTATTTAATGCTTTATGTGGACTACCACCTTCTTTGACTTTTACAAAGAAGGTACCAAAAATTGACATAATGATTCCTGTGGCAGCTAAGAACAAAGGAAGCAACACTGCATTCATTCCTACATTGGTTGATAACATAAATGCAGAACCTAAAACCATCGTTGCAATAATTGAACCAACATAAGATTCAAATAAATCGGCACCCATTCCAGCAACATCACCTACATTATCACCCACATTATCAGCAATAGTAGCTGGATTAAGAGGATGATCCTCAGGAATACCAGCTTCAACTTTTCCTACTAAATCGGCACCAACATCAGCTGCTTTAGTATAAATACCTCCGCCAACTCTTGCAAATAATGCAATTGAAGATGCGCCCAAAGAAAATCCTGATAATACATTTAATACCATGGTCATATTGTCAAATTGAGAATTATAAAATAAAAATAATGATGAAAGACCTAGAACTCCTAAACCAACAACACCTAATCCCATCACTGATCCACCTGCAAACGCAACTTCAAGACCCTGCCCAAGAGATGTTCTGGCAGCATTGGTAGTACGCACATTAGCTTTTGTAGCTACTACCATACCAACAAAACCTGCTAACCCTGAACAAATTGCACCTACAACAAATGATAGCGCAACTAGAGCATGTCCATCAGTTTCGTTCTGACCTTTAAAAAATAATAGTATAGCAACAGCTAATACAAAAATTGAAAGCATTCTATATTCAGCTTTCAAAAATGCCATTGCTCCTTTTTGAATGTTGCTTGCAATAAATTGCATTTTTTCATCTCCTGGATCTTGTTTTGTAACCCATGAGTTTTTATAAAACACAAATAATAATGCGATAACACCAAAAATTGGTAAATAATTCATTAGACCTTCAAACATTTATTTTTCTCCTTTAATCAATTAAATTGATTCATTGTTTCTACGATACCATTGTTTAAATAATATTCAATAGCTTCTACTGATTCGGTAATGACTGATTTAATATCTTGATGATATTGTTTTGGAAAAGGCTTTAACACAAATTGCTCAGATGGTCTCATATTATATCCATCTAAAGCAATACCTAATTTTAATCTATCAAATTTATCTGTTTTAAGTTGATAAATAATTGATTCAATTCCCCTGTGTCCCCCAGAACGACCATTACTTTTAAATCTAATAGTTCCAAGAGGTAAATCAATATCGTCATAGATGATGATTACGTCATTTTGACTATAATGCTTACATAATGATTTAACTGCCAAGCCACTATTATTCATAAATGTTGTAGGCTTTGCAAAAATTAAATCTTTTTGTTTTGCATAAAGATAATCACCATAACCAGACTGCCATTTCAAAGAACTTTTTTCTACTAACTCATCTAACACCCAGAATCCAAAATTATGTTTTGTTAATCTATATTTTGATCCTGGATTTCCTAGTCCAACAACTAACATAAAAATATTTTAAGATTCAGCACCTTCCGAACTATCATCCGAACCCTGCTCTGTAGCAGCTTCTGCATCAGAATCACCAGTTGCCTCATCCGTACCCTCTGTCTCGTCTTGAATAGGAGTTTCTTCTACTACAACATGTGTTACTGACATCAATGTTGAATCTTCCAGTGTTACCAATTTAAATTTGTCACCTAAATCAACATCGCCTGCCTGAATATTTTCTCCTATTGAAACATTAGATATATCAACTTCTATGTTTTCTGGAATATCAGATGGTAAACACGATATTTCTATCTCATTTAGATTAGTTACGACAACCCCACCTTCAGTTGATACACCCAATGGTGTTCCTACATAAACAATTGGAATTTTAATAGATATAGGTTTATTCATATCAACGCCATATAAGTCAATATGAATAATTTGTTCAGTAACAGGATGATACTGGACAGATTTAAATACAACATTTTGTTCGTTTCCACCAACATTTACTGTGAAAATATTAGCACCAGATTGAATCGCATTTTTTACTTCATTATTTGAAATTTGAAATAATATATTACTTCCATCGTATGAATAGTAAACCCCAGGGATTTTCATATCTTGTCGTAACTGTCTAAGATCTTTATTGCCCTTAAGATCTCTTTTCTCTACTGTCAATTTAAATTGCTTTGCCATTATAATATTCCTTTATTCATCTAATTTATGTAAACATGGAACTAAGTGAAGTTCCATCTGTTACGTGTTTAATCGCCTCCGCAAATACATGTGCTACCGAAATGATTTCTAACTTATCAAACTTCTTGTCTTCAGGTATATCAATTGTATTGCATACTATTACTTTATTTATTGGTGAATCTGATAATCTTCTTATTGACTCACCAGATAAAACAGGGTGTGTTCCAACTGCAGTTACCGAACTTGCTCCTTTGTTCATTGCTGTTTCAGCTGCATTACATATAGTACCTGCTGTATCAATCATATCATCAATAATAATTACATGCTTATCTTTTAACTCTCCAACTATATGTGCAACTTTGGCTTCATTTGGCTTTGGTCTACGCTTATCAATCAATGCAAATCCTACACCTAATCTTTTTGCATAAGATTGGCTGATTTTTGCACTTCCAACATCAGGAGCTAAAACAATACCATTTTCAAAATTTAAATTAAATTCTTTTAGTCTATCAAAAAGAGCCATACTAGAATACAAGTGGTCAAATGGTGTATTTATAAACCCTTGAATTTGAGGTGAATGTAAATCCATTGCCATGATTCGATTAATACCAACAACATTCATTAAATCAAGTAACACTTTTGCTGAAATTGGAACCCTTGGTTCATCTTTTCTATCTTGACGAGCATAACCAAAATAAGGGACAACTGCTATAACTCTGTTAGCTGAAGCTCTGCGAGCAGCATCAAGCATAAAAAGTAATTCTAAGACGTTAGAAGATGGTGGGTTTGTTGATTGAATAATAAAAACATCTTCATTTCTAATATTTTCTTCAAAAGCTACCCGTAACTCTCCATCGCTAAAATTATATAGCTGTATCTTACCTAAAGTCGTACCTAAACAACTAGCAATCTCAGATGCTAATGGATTATTTGCTCTTCCACTAAATATTTTCATGCTGGGGGACAGGGAGTCGAACCCCAACTCCATGGACCAAAACCATGTGTACTGCCATTATACGATCCCCCATAAAAAACAATTATATAGGAAGTGCTATATAGGTTTGGAAATCTTTGAATTGGTTACGCGCAATGGTAACTGATTCAAGGCTATCATAGACACCAAACATAGTCGAGCCACTTCCCGACAAACTTGCAAATAAAGTATTTGTTCTTTTTAAAATATGCTTTATTTCATTGATTTCTGGATATGTTGATAAAACAACCTTTTCAAAATCATTATTCCAAAGTGAAAAATCTAATTTACCACTAAGGGGCACAAAGTTAGATTCATTTAATTTATTTTCCAAATATTTTTTATATGTACTATATGCCCAAGGGGTAGAAATGGAAATCTGTGGACATATAATTAAAAAGTGAAATCCATGCATTAAATTTGGAAGTGGTGTTAATTTATCACCTATGCCTTGAGCATATTGCAGCCCACCATTATTGAAAAAAGTAACATCTGCTCCAATTTTTGTAGAAATGGCATGTAATAATTCTTGTTTAGGGTTAATGTCAAACAATTGAGATAATCCTTTTAAAATAGTTGAAGCATTACTAGATCCTCCCCCTAAACCACCTCCAACAGGAATTTTTTTATTAATAGTTATATTTACTCTTTCTTGAATATTGAATTCTGAAAAAAATATATCAGCGGCTATATAACATAAATTTGTAGAATCCTCAGGTACAGGAATACCCTGCGATGTTATATGAATTTTTTTTGAGTTATTTTTTGATATGTCAATAGTATCATGTAAATCTATTTCTTGCATAATACTAGAAATATCATGGTAACCATCTGATCTTTTATAATTTATTGAAAGTGCTAAATTTAACTTAGCATTGGATACTAAACTAATCGACATTTAAATCTAAAAATAACTGAATACGATTAACGCATGTTTTTGATCCTAAAATTGAAGCATAGCAACTTATATCTGGACCATGTTCAGTGCCTGTCAATGCTATTCGAATAGGTTTCCATATATTGCCTGAAATAGCATGTTCTTTTTTTATATTATTAATAAGATCTTTAAAAATATTAGCGTTAATATCATCTTGCTTTGATAATGCTTCTTTTAAAAGATTTAAAAAATTATAGATAGTATCGGAAAAAAGATGATTATCTGCACTAATTTTGATAGGCGAATATACAAAAAAAGAGTTGAGCTGATCTTTAAAATCATTAAGAGTTTCAACACTGTCTTTTAGCAAATCAATCATTTCTATTTTTAGATTCCATTCAGTGGGAACCATCTGATTTATAAGATTTAATAAAGCTTCTGAATCTGAATTTTTAATATATTGTTGATTAAACCAAATTAATTTTTTTACATCAAATATCGCACCACTACTTTTAATTCGCTCTATAGAAAATGAATGAATTAATTCATCAAAATCATAAATTTCTTTATTGTCAGAACCATGCCAACCTAAAAGTGCTACATAATTTATTAGTGCGTCTTTTACAAATCCCTTTAATTTATAATCCTCTACAGCAACATCACCTTGTCTTTTAGATAGTTTTGATTTATCCTTATTAAGCAATAGTGGCAGATGAACAAAAGTTGGCATTTCCCATTCAAATGCTTGATACAAAAGGGCGTGCTTAGGAAGGCTAGCTACCCATTCTTCTCCTCTTATAACATGTGTAATATTCATTAAATGATCATCAATAACACTAGCTAAATGATATGTTGGAAAACCATCAGATTTAAGAATTATTTGATCTTGAATAAGACTTAAATCAAATTCAATAGAGCCTCTAATAGTATCAGATATTGAAATGGAACCTTTGGAAGGAATTTTTAACCTAACAATATGATTCTCATATTTCATTTTTTCAATCGACTCATCAATATCTAAATCCCTAAATCGTGTATCATATTCTGCTACAATTTCACTAGATATATTTTTTGATTTAATAGCTTCTAATCTATCTTTAGGATAAAAACATGGATAAGCATTTCCACTTTTTATTAATTTTATTGTATGTTTATGATAAATATCTAATCTTTCAGATTGAGTATATGGACCATAATCTCCCTCTTTGTGTGGACCCTCATCAAATTCAATGCCTGACCATGATAAGGTAGAAATTAAATTATCAATTGCACCGTCTACGAGTCGCGTACGATCAGTATCTTCTATGCGAAGAATTAAATGGCCATCATTCTGTTTGGCAAATAAATAATTATATAGTGCTGTTCGTAATCCTCCAATATGAAGGTATCCTGTTGGGCTGGGCGCAAATCTAACTCTTATCATATTGCTTTAATAGGCAGGTAGTAACTACTGCTAAACCTTTCTTTTCACCTATAAATCCTAAATGATCAGTTGTTGTAGCTTTAATTGAAAGATTCCAATTGGAAGGGAAATTATCCTTCATTGTGTTAATAAATGGTTTAATCTTTGGAGATTGTAATATAATTGTTGAATCTACATTAACAACCCTCCAACACTCTTCTTTCATTAATAATATAATTTCATCAAGCAAAAGTAAACTATCTGCATCTTTATAGCGATCATCAGATGATGGAAAAAGTGTTCCAATATCTCCTTTGTTCATTGCCCCTAAAAGTGCATCCATTATACTATGTACTAGAACATCTCCATCGCTATGCCCCTCACATCCAGAATGATGATCAATATGAAGACCACCTAATATGAGCTTTCTTCCAATTACTAATGGATGGACATCAACACCATTTCCTATTCTATAATTAGAATCGAACATTATATAATCAACATGGAATCACCATAAGAATAAAATCTATATTTTTTCTTAATGGCTTCCTTATAAGCGTGCATAATAAAATCTTTATTAGCATATGCTGATACCAACATCATCAATGTAGATTGTGGTTGATGAAAATTAGTAATTAACATATCACTCATTTTAAATTCATATGGTGGATATATAAATTTGTCTGTCCAGCCACTTCTTGGAGTAATTTGAAATCCTGAAACAACTACAGTTTCTAGGGTTCTTACAGTTGATGTTCCAACAGTGATAATTCTGCGGTTTTTTTCTCTCGAAGAATTAATTAACTCAGCAGTTTCTTTAGGTACAGAAAATGATTCTGAATCCATATGGTGTCTTGTTAAATCTTCAACAAGAATAGGTTTAAATGTACCCAATCCAATATGAAGAGTAATGTAGGTTTGCTTTACACCTTTTCGTCTTAACTTAGTTAATAATTCTTTAGTAAAATGAATGCCAGCTGTAGGTGCTGCCACCGAACCCCTTTCCGTCGCATATACTGTTTGATAGTTTTCTTTATCTGATGGTACGGGTTTTCTATCTATATATGGAGGAAGAGGAGATGCTCCGTTTGCATCAATGAAAGGATATATTGATGGCATATCATAATCAAATCGAATTACTCGGCCACCAGAAACGGTATTATCAATAACATCACAAATAATTCCTTCTCCGAAAATTAATTTATTTCCAATTCTAACTTTTCGTGCCGGTTTGACCATTGCTTCCCATAAATCATTCGCTAACTCACGCAATAAAAACACTTCTACTTTTGCATCTGAACGATCTTTTTTAGCCATTAATCTAGCAGGATAAACTTTAGTATTGTTCAATACAAGTACATCACCCTTTTTAAAAAATTGATGAATATCAGAAAATTTCATATGTTGAATAGTTTCTTCTTTTTTATTTAATACCATTAATTTGCAATTATCTCGTTTCTTAGCAGGATGTTTTGCAATTAGATTTTCTGGTATTTCTAAATCAAATTCTGATAGTCTTGGTGGTTTTTCTACTGTATAAAAAAACATTATGGCTCCTTAATTTTTATTAAAGTATTCTATTGCTTTAGTTTGTGCTAACCTTCCACGTGCAGTTCGTTGAATAAAGCCTTCTTTGATTAAGTAAGGTTCATATACTTCTTCAATAGTTTTTGCATCTTCAGATATAGCAACCGATAATGATTCAAGACCTACGGGTCCTCCTTTAAATGTATTTACTAAAGAATCAAGAATCTTGCGATCCATTTCATCTAACCCAAACCCATCAATACCTAAGCGTGACAATGTATCCTTTGCTACTTCAACAGAAATGGTACCAGCATTATTAACTTCAGCAAAATCGCGAGCTCGCTTTAAAATACGATTTGCTATACGTGGCGTACCTCTTGATCTTGATGCAATTTCCGTAGCTGCTTCATTATTGATTTTTATATTTAACAATTTAGCAGAACGAAGTAATATTTTTGTCAATTCATTGGTATTATAGAAATCTAATCTTAAAATCATACCAAAGCGATCACGCATTGGTGAAGTCAGATTTCCTAAACGGGTTGTAGCTCCAATAAGAGTAAAATAATTAAGATTAAGCTGGACACTTCTTGCATTTGGGCCCTTATCAATCATTATATCAATATTATAATCTTCCATTGCAGAATATAAATATTCTTCTACAACACTACTTAATCTATGGATCTCGTCAATAAAAAACACGTCAAAATCACTAAAATTAGTTAATATTCCAGCTAAATCTCCAGGTTTATCTAAAATCGGTCCAGAGGTAACCTTGATATTAGCACCTAATTCATTTGCAATAATGCGGGACAATGTAGTTTTTCCAAGTCCTGGTGGGCCAAATAACAAAATATGATCTAATGATTCTGATCTTTTTTGTGCTGCTTCTATATATACTTTTAAGTTATCTAAGATTTCAGTTTGACCTATGAAATCACGGAATTTTTGAGGACGCAAAGATACTTCTTCATGTATTTCATCCTTTGTAGGATCTGGATTTCTTAGTGAATTATTATCTGAGTCTTTAAACGATTCAATCATTATACTGTTAATTTACAATCATATTGCTCTGTTTAAAAGAGCTTATACTATTTTATTACATCATATCTTTTAAATATTTTGCTGTAAAAGATTTCTTGTTGTTTATAATCTCTTTGGTTTCCCCTGAAAAAATTACATTTCCACCTTTATCTCCACCCTCAACTCCCAGATCAATAATCCAATCCGAATTTTTAACTATATCTAAATTATGCTCAATTACTATAAGTGTATTTCCTCGATCGACTAATTCATTTAAAACCTTTAATAAAACTTGAATATCATGGAAATGAAGGCCCGTAGTGGGCTCATCCATTAAATATAATGTTTTTCCAGTACTTACTTTTGATAGTTCAGTAGATAATTTGACACGTTGAGATTCTCCACCTGATAATGTGGTTGCTCTTTGACCTAATTTAATATAACCTAAACCAACACGAATCAACATATTAAGATACTTAGAAATCAATTTGTGATTTTTAAAGAATGTAGCAGCTTCATCAATAGATAAATTTAAAATATCAAAAATATTTTTATTTTTATACATGATTTGTAATGTTTCTCTATTGAATCGTTTTCCTTTACATCCGTCACATTGAATATAGGTATCAGGTAAAAAATGCATCTCAACCTTAATTACACCAACGCCTTGACATTCTTCACACCTACCTCCTTTAACATTAAATGAAAATCTACCGGGTTGATAACCACGAGCTTTAGACTCAGGGAGATTGCTAAATAAACTTCTTATATGAGTAAAAAGTCCCGTGTAGGTGGCAGGATTTGATCTTGGAGTTTTTCCAATTGGTGATTGATCAATCGAAATAACCTTATCAATATATTCTGTTCCAGAAATTTCAGAAAAAGCTAATGGGCTGGTGTTGCTAGAGTATAATTTGTTCATAAGTTTTGGCAACAATGTTTGATTAATCAGTGTTGATTTTCCTGATCCGGAGACACCAGTTACACAAATGAATGTACCTAATGGAAATTCACAATTTATATTTTTTAAATTATTTCCGGAAGCGCCTTTTATTGATAAGCTTTTTCCTAAACCACTTCTAACATGACTTTTGTTGGAAATGTGTCTTTTACCAAATAAATAATCAGAAGTTAATGATTTTTTTTCATTTTTTAACTTTTCTATGGGTCCTGAAAAAATGATATTCCCGCCCTGTTTTCCTGCTCGAGGACCTATATCAACAATCCAATCAGCTTGATGCATGATTTCTGAATCATGTTCCACAACAATAACTGTATTGCCTAAATCACGAAGTTTTATAAGTGTATTAATTAATCTCTGATTGTCTCGTTGATGTAGACCAATAGATGGTTCGTCAAGAATATATATTACTCCCGTCAATTGAGTTCCTATTTGGGTAGCAAGTCGAATGCGTTGAGATTCTCCGCCCGATAGAGTGTTGGCAGATCTATGCAATGTTAGATAATCCAACCCAACATCTAATAAAAAATCCAATCGATCTTTTATCTCCTTGATTATATCATATGAAATTTCTTTTTCTTGTTTAGTAAAATTTATATTTAACAAAAATAATTTAATCTGCTCAGCCGTTAATTGAGTTAACGATATAATATCTAAATCATTAATTACCACAGATAAACTAGATGGGTTAAGTCTATTACCCTTACATTTATGACAATTATGCTTTGACATATACTTTTCTATCCAATCACGGATGTAGCTAGATTTGGTTTGCTTATATCTACGTTCAAGATTATTTATTACGCCTTCAAAATTCATATTTGAAGATACTTGATATGATTCAATATCAGGTGTATCAATTGAATTTCCATGCATTATAAATGATCTAATTTGCTTGGGAAGTAATTTCCATGGAGTTGAAAAAGATAATTGATGATCTGAAAACAGTTGTTTTAAAACGTGACTTTGATAAGCATCAGATGATGGCTGTGGACCTATTGGCTCAACACAACCTTCTAAAAAATTTTTATTGATATCTGGAACTAATTTCTTAGGATCAATTGATACAATAGTTCCTAATCCATTGCAATTAGAACATGCACCTGAAGGAGAATTAAATGAAAAATTATGTGGTTCAAGATCTTCGTATGATAAATCACATTTGGCACAATATTTACTTTCACTAAATAATAATTCTTCTTTATCCGTACTAATATTCAATAAGCCATCACCAATTTTAAGGGCTAATTCAACAGATTCTGTAATTCTTTGTTTAGATTTCTTAGTGATTTTTAATCTATCAATTAAAACATGTATAGTATGTTTCTTATTCTTATTTAATGACAATTTATCATGTAAATTTTTTATTTCTCCGTTAATCCTTACCCTTGTAAAACCTTGTTGACTAATTACTTTGAGTGTATCCTGATGCTGTCCTTTTTTATTTTTAATAATGGGAGCTAAAATTATACACTTTTCATCTTGAGGTAATTTTAATATTTTATCCACGATTTGCTGTACAGTTTGATTAGAAACATCTCCATTGCATTTGTAGCATTTTTGTTTTCCAACCCTCGAATAAAGCAATCGAAGATAATCGTATATTTCTGTAATAGTCCCAACTGTTGAACGTGGATTTTTACTTACAGACTTTTGTTGAATTGATATTGCAGGTGATAATCCAAAAATATGATCTACTTTGGGTTTTTTCAATCCTCCTAAAAATTGCCGAGCATATGTTGATAGTGATTCTACATATCTTCTTTGGCCTTCCGAATAAATTGTATCAAATGCTAAAGTTGATTTTCCTGATCCAGAAAGCCCTGTAATCACGATTAATTTGTTTCGTGGTAAGTTAACATTTACATTATTAAGATTATTATCACGAGCTCCAACAACAATAATTTCATCTAAATTATTTTTTTTCATCGACCTTAAAGCTACAAGAAAAATACATGTATTCAAAAGTAATTTAGAGATTCACATTTATAGTTATATATTATTAATATGAAAAAATATTTAAAGTACATCCTTGGGTGCATAATGCTAATTATTGTTAGTATAACTTTTAGTAGTACATCATCCGATCCATTTAATAAACTTAAAACGATTGCTCAGTTAGTGCGTATCATATATGATAAATATGTTGAAGAAGTCGACATGAATAAAGTGTTGAATGGAGCGTTAACAGGAATGTTAGATGAACTTGATCCTCATTCTTCCTTTATCCCGGCAGAAGATTTAGAAGGAATTGATGAATTATTTCGAGGCGATTTTGAAGGAATTGGCATAGAATTTAGTTTAATAGATGGATATATAACTGTTATTTCTCCTATTCCAGACACCCCATCTGATCGTGCTGGTATTATCTCTGGTGATAAAATTACAAAAATTAATGGTGAATCGGCATATAAAATCACCCAAAAAGATGTGGTAAAAAAATTACGTGGACCGAAAGGAACCAAAGTAATTGTTACGATTGCAAGAATTGGTATGGAAGAAACTTTTGAAACTACATTGGTAAGAGATAAAATCCCTATTAGAAGTGTAGCCTCTTCATTTATGCTAGAAGATGAAGTTGGATATATTAAAGTAACTCGATTTGCAGGTACAACTTATAATGAGTTTACAGATGCTATATCAAAGTTAACGAATAACGGTATGAAAAGATTGTTAATTGATTTACGAAATAATGGTGGTGGATTATTAGATCAAGCCATAAAGATGGCAGATTTATTTATAGCATCAAATGATACTATCGTATTTACCAAAGGACGAATTCCGGGTTCTAATGATGTTCATCGCGCCAAATATAGCTCAAGAGATTTACAAATTCCTGTTGTAGTACTAATAAATAATGGGTCAGCAAGCGCAAGTGAAATTGTTTCAGGGGCTTTTCAAGATTTAGATCGCGGTATCGTGGTGGGTGAGCGAAGTTTTGGTAAAGGTTTAGTTCAAAGACAATATCAACTACAAGATGGCTCTGCTGCAAGAGTAACAATTGCACGATACTACACTCCATCTGGACGGTTAATTCAAAGAGATTATGACGTTGCTCTAGATGAATATTACCTTAATGATATGAAAAACGATTCAACAATGAAAGATCAAAAGGAATATTACACTAAGTCAGGTCGTACCGTTTATGGGGGTGGTGGTATTACACCTGACGTTGTTCAAAAAAATGATGTCAAATTCAATGAATCTACACGAAAAATTTATTTTCATGAAGATCGACTGTTATTCAAATATGCGAATGTATTAAAAGAAAGTCAGAATATCCCGTCCGGTTTTGATGATTTAATGACTAATTATACAATTGTACAAAATGATTTTTTAGACTGGTTGGATCTTAATGAAATTGAATACGTAAAAGATGAAGTAATTAGTGAAAAAGATTGGACATTCATTATTAATAGAATTAAAGCAGAAATCGCCAATACCTTGTGGACAAGAGAAGACTTTTATAGGGCGTTGACATATAACGATATACAAGTTAAGGCTGCACTAGGTGAATTTATTAATGCGGAAAATTTATTAAATCAAAATTAAAATAATAATTACGAAATTAATGGAAAGTTATTAATTTCTATACTTAAATAAGGAGTAGTGAGTTTATGGTGCAATTATTTTTAGATGGTGGAAATTTTATGTGGCCAATTCTAGGGATTGGAATCATTGGGTTGATTTTTGTCTTTGAAAGGCTATATCATTTGATTTCAGGTTTAGGTGCTAATGAAAGTTTTGCACTTAAAATTGCTGAAACAACAAAAAGTAAGGGATTTGACGATGCCTTGTCGGAATGTGATGAAGCTATTGGTCCCGTTGCTAATCTGTGTTATAATGCACTGGAGTGTGCCCCAAAAGGCGTCGAAGAGGCTGAGAAAGCTCTAGATCAAACAGGTGGTATCGAAATGGCATCTCTAGAAAAAAATATGACTTGGATTTCACTGTGTATTGCAACAGCTCCCATGTTAGGTTTCTTGGGTACTGTATGGGGTATGATTCAGGCATTTAATGATATTAAAATGGCAAACGATATCTCGCCTGCTATTGTTGCTGGTGGTATTTCTGTAGCACTGCTAACTACAGCTTTCGGTTTAGTGGTCGCAGTAATCCTTCAAGTGCTTCAAAATACAGTATTATATATCATTGATAATCAAATTGTTGTAATGCAAAAAGCTACAACATATTTATTACAAGCTATTGGCGACAAATCTAACAAATAAACAATGATTAGTAAAAGAAAAAGGAAAGTAGATGAAGTAAACTCTTCTTCTATGGCAGACATTGCATTTTTGCTTTTGGTATTTTTCCTTGTTACTACAACTATTTCAATGGACAAGGGTATTAACATTATTCTTCCAGCTGAAGGGAGTAATAAGGATGTCAATACAGAAGATATTATTAATGTTGTTCTTGCGGCAGATGGAAGCATTGTTTTTGATGAAAAATTAAAAAATATATATGAGATAAAAAGTTTAGTTGAAAATGAAATAAGAAAAAATAAAAATATGATATTTTCAATTAAGACAAGTACTCGTGCAGACTACCAAGATTATGTCGCACTATTAGATGAATTTAAAAAAGCTAAGGCTAAAAAAATATCTATAGCAAATGACCACCGTAAATAAATGAAAATAGAAAGAAAAACTCAAGAAAGTAACGAAATATCTACATCATCATTACCTGATATTATTTTTATGTTATTAATTTTTTTCATGGTTACAACTGTTATGAGGGAATTTGATGGATTAGATGTTTTGATGCCCAGGGCAAAAATGATAGAAAAGCTAGAAAGTAAACGACATACTTCATATGTGTGGGCAACAAAAGATAAATTAATTTCTGTAGATGATAGATTAACAAGAGTTGATGGACTAGGAGCGATTATGGCATCTAAAATTTCACGTGATCCCAAGTTAACTGTTTCGCTTAAATCTGATCAAAAAGCAAAAATGGATTTAATTATGGATATACATACTCAATTAAGAAAAGCAAATGCTCTTAAATTAAGTTATGCAGCCATGACAAAGGCAGACTAGTTTATGCGAAATGATCCTCTTAATTTAGATTACCCAATAAGAATTAGAGCAGTTGCAGTTGCAGTTGTGCTGGGTATTTCAAGCGCGTTTTATATTTTTCCTCGTGCTTTGGGAGAAGCTGAAAAAACAGTATATATCATCAAAGAAGAAATTGAAACAATTGAAATCCCTGAAACTGAACAAATAGAATTACCAGAACCTCCAGCAAGACCATCAATTCCAATAGCTTCAGATGAAGAATTTTCAGATGAAGATTATGAAGAATTTGAGAGTGATTTTGATGATTGGGAGGATTGGGATGCACCACCACCTCCAGATGAAGGGGGTGATTCTGAGTTTGTTGCTTACGATCAAGCTCCAACTCCAAAATCTGGGAAAAGTATATTTGACTTTCTAGTATATCCCAAGTTAGCAATAGAAATGAAATTGGAAGGCAAAGTTTTTATTAAATTTTTTGTAGACAAAAAGGGTAAAGTGAGAGCAAATAGCGTACAGATGGTTAGGGGAAATCCAGTTTTTGAAGAAGCAGCCATTACTTCTGTTAAAAAATCAGAATGGAAACCAGCCATTCAAAGAGATACGAAGGTTGGTGTATATATGACTGTTCCAATAAACTTTAAATTAAAAGACGCTCAATAATTGTTAATGACTAAACTCTTATTCATAAACAAGGGTATACTTGTGATTAGAAGCACACTTGAAATATTCTAAAATTGATAAGCTATACATGTTTAAAATTAAAAGAGGTAAAAAAATGATTTCATTATATAAAGAAGACTGCCTATGTGATAAATGTAATTGTGAAACTTCTTCATGTAGTTGTCAGTGTTGTTGTTCAGAAAGTAAATAATATTTAATTATTTTTAGGACAGTTATTCACCTATATGGTCAACTATTTCTTCAGGCCAAATAACAAATTGTCCATATTGACCTATTTTCTCAATACCTCCAATGTCCTTGCCTTTCTTAGTGGTTATCCAATCATCGTCTTTTTTATACATTAATTTATTATCAGAAAACCATTGATTTAGTCTTCGACTACTTATTCCAGTAGTTTTTGAAAGTTCCTTAGTTGTTAAGTAGTTTGAATTAGCATTTTTCTTTGTTTTGGCAATTTTTGAAAAAATCTTATTTG
>PCCQ01000009.1 GCA_002731795.1 Fidelibacterota bacterium | reverse complement strand
TAACTTCAATATCTGAATATACACGTAATATATTTGTCTGAGGATTATACTGAAGTGGATATATCACAACAGCTTGACCTCTTAAATCTCTTAGGATATAAGGAGCTCTAAGCTCTGCTAGAGTACCTGGATAAAAACTATCTTGATTATACAGATCACTATATACATATTCAACTTCTGAAGGAATTACTGATCTTGAAAGATTTCCTTTAGAAGGTGCAACCATTACATTCTCATAATCTCTAAAACTTGATGATACGACTTCAATAGATGTTGTTCCTTGGTCTGGAATAACAATGGATGTTGTAAAATGATCAAGATCAGGAGCACCAGTATCTAAAATTGATGACCCACCTTCAAGATCAATGATATACTCAACACCATTTGGAGTTTGAGCTTCAATCATATGGTACCCATCAAACTCAAATTGCAAAAAAGTTTCTTGAATTGTTGAACTAAGAACCGCTGGCTTTGACTGCTTAGGGTTATCTGAACGCACCCCTACCCAACTTGACGAGAAGGCCAATGAAATTAGTATGATTAACTGAACAATATATCTGTGCATAGTGAACCTCTTTTAAAATATAATTTTATTTTGAATATATAAATGTGATCCAAGTTAAATAAATTTAGACTAAAAATATACTTATTTTACATCCCGTTACAGGTTTAATTAGATGATTAAAAATTAATTAAATTTTTAATCATAATTAGAATATCAAAAATATCTAAATTCCCATCATGAGAAGTATCAGCTAAGCATAAAATATCACTTTCTTGACTGGCAAGTATTTTATTAACGATAATAGTGATATCTACAATATCAATAGAATAATCAAAATTTAGATCAGTGTACGGTGTCATACTATAATACATAAAACCACCTGTTGAAACACCTGTAACTAACTCAATATCTAAAAAGTTTTGACTATTAATTATCGAAGGTTTAATATTGCTACCCATATAAGGAATTTCTAAACATGAATCTTCTATATATATAGGATTATTCGGGGTACCTATGTTCCAATATATAATTAATCCATTTTCTTCTGTGCCTAATAGTAAATCAAAATCCCCATCATTATCAAAATCAATAAATTCTGGGGCTGATCTTTTGATATCTGGATCTATAGAAATCTGAAAAAGAGATTCAACAAATTCAAAGTTATATCTATCTCCAATGTTCTCATAAAAATATATCTGACCGCTATAATTGCCAATAAATAAATCATAATCATCATCATTATCTATATCACAAAACTCAGGTACGCTAAAAAACCCTAAATCAATATCACTGAGATAGCCAACATCAATAAAATTGGGGCTTGTTGAACTTCCATCATTCCTATAATACTTAATTTTTCCATTATACTCACCAATAAATAAATCGTAATCATTATCATTATCTATATCAATGAATTCTGGAGCTATACTTAAACCAACTTCTAAGCCAAGATATGCTGAATCTTGTAATGTATAAACCAAATCTTCAGAGGTATTGTTTTCAAAATAAAATAGTCTTCCTTGAGTTGGAAATGATTCAGTGGTGTAATCTTGACCAGCAAAAAAATCGCTAACTCCATCATTATCTATATCAACAAAAGTTGGAGCAACATCAGAAAATAAATCTAATGCGCCTAAAAAGTTATTTGTTGAATGTTCATATATAGGATTGTTACTCGTGCCTATGTTTTCATACATAATGAAATTATCATTCAATTGTATCGGACCATCTCCTCCAAGAATTGTTACAAATAAATCCATATCTCCATCTCCATCTATATCTGTAAATGAAGGCATATTCTGACCAGAGGTATATACGGGATCATTAGGTGGATACTGATAGAAAAAATTTTCAGAATCCATTATAGGAATTTGAGGAGTTCCAATGTTCCAAATTATATATAAGCTACGTTGGAAATAATCTCCCCAAGCTAAATCAAGATCTTGGTCACCATCTAAATCAATAAATTTAATTGCACTAGCACCATGTCTTTGCTCTAGAGAAGGACCCGTAATAATGATATCTTGCCAATATGAAGTTGAAAATTCGAATACTGGTAAATTATTGTTAAGGCCAATATTATTAAAGAAGTTCACAGTGCCATTAATATTACCACTGAAAAAATCAAGATCCCCATCATCATCAATATCAGCAAAGGTTGGTGTCATTACAGATGTATTGTTAAGTGGACTTTCATCACTTTTATATAGTAAAGATATATATTCAAATTCATTTCCATTAAATTCAAAAAACATAACATGTGATGGATTAAAAGATGATTGAGTAATCAAGTCTATATTGCCATTATCATTCATATCAGATAAATAAAACCATCCAATTCCATTAATATCATTAATAGGATGATCAACTAGTATGAAATTGTGATTATACTGATCTCCAATATTTTCAAAGTACTTGAAATGTAAATCTTCATCTAGTAAAAATAAATCAATATCTCCATCTTGATCCCAATCAAACCAAGATATTCTTGCATAGTTTATTCCACCAGTAAATGGATTATCATATATTTGACTATTATAATCAATAGAAGCAGTATTATTCTGAAAATTAAATGTTATTCCATAACAGACATATACTGATTGTAGTAATATTAAGAAAAAAAACTTCATTTTAATATGTATGATCTAGGATTTGATTATTTCTACTTTTTCATTCAGCTCATTGAGTAATCGCTAATCCCGATAGTGTTTTTCCAGATTGTTCTGAATCTTGATTATACATACCTACCCCATCTATCGTATTTAATAAATCTCCTGAAGAAGTATCAAAAACTAAAACTGAACCACTACCCATACTTGATACATATGCTCTTGAACCATCAGATGAAATAGCAATACCATGTAACATATTAAAATCAGAACTAGTATTTCTCCATTTTTCAGTTAGGTTTCCATTTTCATCATATGATAAGCATGATAAACCAGCCTCAGAGTATACATCGCCTTCTTGAAGCATGCCTTGAGTACCTTTTAAAACCGTAAAGATTTCATTTGAGTTTGGAGATGGTATAATATGCCATGGTTTTGATGAAAATGAAAGCTGAAGAGTATCTAGTTGATTAGCAGTAGTTAAACTCCACGATTGAATATGTCCAGGGATATTATTTGAATTACTTCCATGACAAGAGAAGAAAATAAAATCATCTTTTTGAGTTACCGTTAAAGGTCTAATCCTATTAGATTCTGCTCCCCCTTCACTCTCAAGTTCTAATGGATAAATAGATGGAGTAAATACATCATTCTCAAGACTCATAAAAGCAAATAAATCTTGACTATAGCTTGCAGCAATTAAGCTTGTCCCTCTAATGGTAGGATAATCAATAGATAATGCATGTACTTGATTAAAGCTAGGAACAACTGAAGTAAAGTCGAGTAGTCCGGCATCTTCAAGTAATCCTGAAGAATAGTTTAGCACATATAAATGGTCATCACCACCCATCATTGCTCCTCTGGATATATAGATATTTTTATTGTTTTCATCAACTCCAATAAAAGCTGGCATACTCATAGGTCCTAAATTAAATGTATCAATTAGAGTGTCAGTATTTAAATCGAACATTCCAACAAAGCCTGAACCCTTAGCAGTCACAAACCAATATCCAGAAGATTGGTCAATTGCAATGTAATGCGGTGTTTCTAAATCATCATTATCAGCAAAGTTTATATCAATAGTTTTAATTTGGCTTAGATTATCTGATGTGGCATCAAAAATAATAACTCGATCTGAGCCTTCGTCACATACATATAATTTCTGCATCAAGTCCTCACTTGAGCTAGTAGGGTCATCGCAAGATGGAAGTAACAAAAAGAATAATGATAAAGCAAATTTAATTAACATTAATAAACCTCATTTTAAAAATATATTTAGCTGAAAATAAACTAAAGTCGAATATAATAATATGTCATTAATTTAATAAAATCAAGTTCTAATCTGTTTTAGAAAATATAATTAGAAATTAATTTGTAAAGATTCCTCTATTGTCCAAAAATTCATATCAAGGGGATATGATTCTCCAATAGAGAAATTGTAACTATCTGCTGATACTGAGCTTTTAGGGATAGTTAATAATGCAGACGAAATTAAGTCATTAGGATTGACCAGGAATGTTAAATTCAAAATAGATCCATCCCCTTCTGAGAATGATGTCTCATCCACTGATGAGCTCTGATAAGCATTTTTATGTCTGAATTCCAAGATAAGATAACCATCACTATCATAAGATTGTGGAAAGAGATCATAATTATCTGAATCAAAAAAATTAAGTATATCATTGTTATTATAGGAGAGTATAGCTGGATCATAAGTAATTGTTTTTTGGAGTCTTGATAATTTTGGAGAATCTTCTATTACAATAGATATAGTTACAGTATTATCAGTTAATTCTTCTTGCTGCATTCTTAAGACTGGATCATGAGGATTACCTATTAAGTGAGGAAAAATATCCCAATTATTTATATTTAAATTAACTGGATCAGTATTAGGACCTATAAATTCTGAAGCTTCAATAATCTCCAGGTCAAAAAGTGTCTGGGTATATACACCTGATAAATAAAACCTACAAACTTGAGCTGAGCCAGATACATTTGATGGAATAGAGTTTTGAGGTGCTGGTATTCCTAAGGTTCCCACATAAAATACCTCGAGTCCATCATCCCAAGCTAAATTGCCATTATCATCCTCAAAATCCTCTCCATAATCATATACACCATTTAAATTTGAATCTACAAAAGTCTCTACATTACCTGTATAATTTGTATCTAATCTTACAATGCCAACTGGGAATGAAATTGGAGCATCCCATTGTCCATTTCCATTGTCATCATTATACTCATCTCCATCACTCTCATCATATATGCCATTGTTATTAACATCTGTTTTTAGTGGTATTTCCCCAGTTGTAGCAAAAAAAGATGAATCTATTTGATAATTAAAGCTATCTGGACTAAAGAGAGTATGATCAAAATGAATCTTGAATTCCACAGTGAACAAATCTGGCATATTAGAAAATTCAAGAGCAAGCTCTAAATTAACAATGTCACCAATCGCATTCTCAGATTCAATTTTGTTTTTATTTAGCCAATTTATTCTTACCTCAGATGAGTTTCTGCCATCTTCAATCAAAAATTCGTCACAACTTGTTATCAGGAAAAATACTAAGGCTAATAAAAATAAAGTATGTTTCATATTTAATTTTATTTGATAAGCATTAGCTTACTAAAAGCAACTTCTCCAGTGGATAATTCAAAAGAGTAAAAGTAGATACCTGATGGATAACCAACTGCATTCCAAGAAAAGGGACTATCTTGAATATATGAACCCGGCTGCATTGATTTAACCTTTTGCTCATAAACAACTTTTCCACTAATATTGAATATTTTAAGAGATACGCTTGATTCTTTAGCTACATCAATAGGAAATTGAGTCGAGGGATTAAATGGATTTGGATAATTTTGATATATTTTAAAATTATCTGGAATAAAATCTATTTCAATCTCAACATCCAGTAAATTTGCTAAATATTCAATTACCTGTTGATTTTCAGTATTGTATGGATAATTATCAATAATATAACTATATATTTGCTCATAATTATCTCTAAGCTGATCAGAATCAACTGCATAGCAATCTGGAGCATCCCCATTTACCCCCCATGGATAATAATAATTTTCACTTACAGTTTTTCCCCAATTAAGCAATACTGCTGAAATGTCTCCACTATTTACAACTGCATCCCCATCAGCGTCTGCAAACATTGCACATGAACTATTTGATAGTATCCCGTCTGGATTATACCAATAGTCATCATGTGCAAATTGAGGAAACCATAGTAGACTTGCACCCATACGCTCATTATCAGAATAGTAATTCCAGAATTGGGCAATTCCATCTAAGTCCATTTCATTTACAAGTCCATCTCTATTAACATCACCAGCATATAATTGAAAATAGCAACTACCATCGTCAAACAAATTATTATCCTGGTCGTCAAAGTTGAAAGCATTTTCATCTGTACACCCAGAGCATGAATAGTTTGGGTCGTATTGCTCCATATCACCAGCAAAAAGTAAGTTTTCAACAATGCATTGCCCACATACATCAACTCCATTACTATGAGCATAGGAACCATTTGAACTGTATCCAATATATGGTCTACATCCCTCAGGAATGAAAACTACTGAATCTTGTCCAGAAAATTGTGTCAGGGGCTCAATAGTTAAATTAAAAGCTGGGCCCCATCCATAATCATTTTGAGTACATGTTTCAGACAAAGATAAAGGTGATTCAGGAGGGCATGTTTCTCTACAATCTGGTCCAAAGCCATCACAAGTCCCACAAACATCTACCTGATTTGATGTACAATCTGGATGAGGATCAAATGTATGATTATCTGGATCAATAGAAATTATATTACCACCATCAGGACAAAGATTCTCGTAAGTTTCATCACCTTCGTCTGGCATTTCAACTGCACATACTGTCACTTTCGTATACTGATGATCAGCCAAACCATCTAAGTCACAATCAGGATACCAATCTAGTTGAATAGCTTCTCCATTACATTCACCTGTACAATCAAATGCACTTCCTTCTGATTCCCAATTAAAAACATCTGAATCACATTGATTATCAATCACCTGTCCATTGCAAACTGAATTCCCATTGCAAATTCGACAATCATCTAAAACTCCATCGCAGTCTAAATCTAAATCAAAATCATTATCTGCAAAGCCTTCAGGCGCATAACATGCAGATGCAGTGCAAAGTCCTTCATCAAAATCACCACCTAATTGATCACATTCTTCAAGCGTTGCACCAGAGATTTCTCCTAAACCATCATCATCACCGTCAAACCACCATGTTTGAAATTCACCATCTTCATTTGGAGTGCAACAACCACCAAAATCATCAAGTTCAGAGTCACCAAAACATACCCCAGCGCAATCTAAATAATAATTATAATCAAAACTTGTATTACCACCAGTGCAAAGAGCACAATCATCCCATTCTGCCAGTCCCCAAATTTCACCTGCGCAATCTTGACCGATATAATCATATGTTTGATTGCCACCGATTTGCCACGTTCTTGGTATCCATACGTGATCTACAAGCTCAGGAGTTTGTGTCTCTTCATTATAGGTGAAAAAATTTGTACCTTGTCCATTAACACCAGGTATTACTTCGTTGAAAGTTAAATAATAGGTGTCATTATCATCTAGTAGGGTATTATAGGATGAAACAACTGATAAAAACTCTCCATTACTTGTAATAGGAATTACATTTCCACCTATACCACCTCCATAAAAATAATCATCTAAAATATTTATATTATTTTCACCAAAAAAAGACCATGCCATACAATCAGGAACAATACTATTCGAGTTAGCAGATAGTACGTTATCAAAGCCTTCTAATGTAAAACTATAACTATATATCGGAACTGTGGTTGTTATATTAATTTTAACTTCAGCTTGACCATCTTCCAGACCAATTGCTCCTGTCACTACATCCTCTACCCAAATGATTACTTCTTGAGAATGAAGTGTTGCAAAACAAAGGGGCAGACAGAATAATATTGTTAATAATTTTTTAATAATAATTTTCCTCTTAAAATTTCGTCTNTATAATTTGTAATAAATATATTAATTAAAATGTGAAATANATCACAAGTAATTNTCTAATTAATATTANACACATCTCGTTAAAAAATAACTATTAATTTCAAATTAAACAATAGAACTATGAATTTNCTATTTTTCNAAAATAATTGAGTCATTTTTAAANGATTTAAACTCAAGTGCATTTCCACTTGGGTCTAAAATAAATAAAGTATGTTGCTCTCCTTTAAGTCCTTNAAATCTAGTATTTGGCTTAATTAAAAACTGAATGTTTTTTTGTTCAAGACTTATTTTTAACTGTTCCCAGTCTCTTGGCTTTAAAATGACTCCAAAATGTCTTACTGGAACATTATCTCCATCAACCTCGTTCGATTCAAAATTGTTTTTATTGCTTGAAAGATGTGCAACCACCTGATGTCCAAATAAATTAAAATCAATCCAATTGATCGATTCACGACCTACCGTGCAGCCTAAAACATTACAGTACCATTTTTTGGCCTCTTTCAAGTCTTTAACTGGAAATGCTAAGTGAAATGGTCTTATTTCGTTAGTCATAGTAATCCTTCTAAATATATAAAAAAATAATACAAAATATTGTTCATTGATAGCTATATTTTCAAAAATATATAGAGGTTTCAATGCACTTAATTGTTAGCTGCAGTTTAAACAAAAATAGTAAGAGTAAAATTTTAGCAAATTATGCAAGTACTTTATACAATCAAGAAGTGAAATTTTTAGACCTTCAAACTATGGAACTTCCATTCTGCGACGGTGACAGTTGCTATGATAATCCAAAGGTAAAAGAATTATCAAATTTAGTAAAAGAATCAAAATCTATTATTATTGCAAGTCCTATCTATATGTATGACCTAAATGCTGCTGCAAAAAATTTCATGGAGCTTACCGGGCGAGCATGGACAAAAAAGGTTGTAGGGTTTATATGTGCAGCTGGAGGCAAAGGTTCTTACATGTCTGTTACCTCATATATGAATAGTTTGATGTTAGATTTTAGATGCATTGTCGTTCCTCGCTTTGTATACACTGATAGATCAGGTTTTGATGAAAACTATAATATTAAATCAAATATTAAAGAAAGAATAGAAGAATTAGTTGATCAAATAACCTTGCTGAGCTCTAAAATAGATCACTAATAAATATAAATTTAATGATCTCAAGAAATAAAAAATGAATGATCATAATCAATTATTAAATTCAATTTTCTTCCCAAGACCTACTTTTAAACCAAAAGACGAAAAAGATCATCTGGTTGAAGTAGAAAAAGATGTATATGTATCAGTGCGATTTTTTCTAAAAGATACTTCCTTCCCTTGTATACTATTTTTTCATGGTAATGCTGAACTTTCAAATGAGTATGATGAGATTGCATCATATTATAACAAATATGAAATAAATTTTATTGTTGCTGACTACAGGGGCTATGGACTATCCTCAGGCTCACCTACTAAGAATAATCTTCATTCAGATTCAAAAACAATTTTTTCATATGTTCAATCATATTTAATTGAAAATAATTACTTAAATAAAAAAATTGTAATGGGTAGATCTCTAGGAAGTGCATCAGCATCAGAAATTATATTTAATCAAAAATGTGATATAGATGGATGCATAATAGAAAGTGGCTTTGGAACAGAAACTCCTCTAATGAATATATTAGGCATAAAGCCAGAAGACATTGGCTATAAAACTAAAGATGGATTTGAAAATTTAAAAAAAATCTCAAACTATGATGGACCATTATTTATCATTCATGCAGATCAAGATGATATCATACCTTTAGATGAAGCTAAATTGATGTATAATAATTCGAAGTCAAATAAAAAAGAATTATGGGTTATAGATAATGCTAACCATAATAATATACTAATGCATGCTCAAAATCAATATTTCATTAGGATTAAGAAGTTTATTGATGAGCTATAAACACTATTTTATTTAGACGTGAAGTGTAGACCAATATTATAGTGCATTACATCAGTTCTAGATTGACTGAAATCATAATTTATATCTGGGAAATCAATTCCATTAGGATCTGGGGTTACAGTTATTGCACCCTCTTTTAGATATTGAACATCTCCACCCCAAAGATGCTTTGCAGATACAAGAAATGACAATGCGCCCACCTCATTACCTTCATCATCTTTCATGGTAGTTAAAACCACCTCAAATCCTCCTCCAACACCATATCCAAAAGCTGTATTTGATGCATTTGTGTCTGAAGCTAATTCACACTCATTAACATCAGTTTCAGGATTATCACAATTATTACTTTGGGAGAATAGTTTTGTTGTTGTATTCAAATTTTTAAAGCCTAAAAGACCTTCTCCATAAATTTTCACTGGTCCCTTAAATGGTAAAATTTTGAGTAAGAGGTTTCCATAGAGCATACTGTTTCTTGTTTCTTCAATAAGTCCAAGCGCAACCCATTGATTAAATGGAATTTCTCTTTCAGTATATCCATATTGAGACCCACCAAAATTAAAACCAAATGCTGCGTAGTCGTTTAAATAATATAAAGCATTTAAATCAATAGCAAAAGAGGAAGGGACCTCTTGAGCATCAAACTCTCCTTGTGGAAATGCCCCACCAATAGAAATATTTCCCCCAAAATATTGAGAAAAAGAAATTGAAAAAGACAATAGTATAGTAATTTTTTTCATATGCATAGTTAGTTCCCTTACTAATTTTTTCATTGAAATTCTATATCTCCAAAACAATTCCAATCATCTGAAGTTAAATACATCCTATAAATGGAATCAACAACAAGAGTATCAGCTATAAAAGTACAAGACCCAAAAGGACCATTAGCAAAGTTATCTTCAAAACTATAAATCGTATCGTTATTTACACTTACTATATCAATATTAATATGATTCAGATTAGTAAATGTAGAATCATATGGAGTTGAATATTGATAGCAAATTTGATAAGAGTATCCAAATAATTCTGAATTCTGAGCTGTAACTGGGTTAGGATAAATAGGATTTAAGCCATATCCACTATCCATTACACTCATATCAAAAGGGCACCAATCATCAGAATCTATATTTCCAGTCATATTACCATTAAAATCAGTTTCAGTAATTCCAGAAAATATTACCGTTTCATCTGAACTGGTTGGATTATCACATCCAAAAAAAAGAAGTAATAATAAAAAAAATATTCTAATTGACACCAATAATAACATTTATAAGCTGAATTACATCAAGCACATTAACAATTCCATCTTCATTCAAATCTGCTGCAGGTGTTGGGTTCATAGAGCCCAAAACTATGTTTACCGCCTGTACTACATCTAAAATATCAATTGTTTCATCTCCATTCACATCTCCAAGCATATATGGAGAATCGAAAAATTCAGGAGCATATTTACTCGCTCTTGCAATAATTGCATTGTTGCTTGGGTATGAATAAGAATAAACAATCTGACCAGAGGAAGTAACTTCTGTAATTTGTGCATCTGCAGCCTCAGTTATAAATGTATTTCCATTTGGTAGTCTAAATGCACCACTCTGCATTGGAGAAGATAAGTTGTTATTATATATCCATGTCCATGAGTCTGGACCATAAGGTTGGTTTCCTATTAATTCATAACTTCCATCTTCTTGTAATGGTGTAACAATCTCAAGAACTGCTGCATTATTACCACTATGTTCATTGTTAAATAGAATTAGATTACCTGCACCAGGATAACCCTCAGGAATCCAATTAACACCATGCTGAGCACTTAAAATGTTATCAGCATTATTCCCTCTATCATAATTGTTTGGACCACCCCACCTATAAAGAAAGTCTCCACCTTTACCACTATTACCTCCTGAATGGGATGCCGCCTCTTCAGTAGTTGTGCTATGATCAATTATAAAAATTTCTCCTTGATGTCGTGAAGAAAAAACAAGTTGGTCAAGATCTTCATTATAATCAAGTGCATTAACATGAATCCAATCTCCATTTGACTGACCACCTGGACCTCCATTACTTCCAGCTGAACCACAATTTATATCAAAAAGCTCCGGATGTTCTGAAATAATACCATAGTTATCTAGCGAAGGATCTACATCCTGAATAAGATGATCTTTTATATGCCATTCCCATACAACTGCATCAAAATTATCAATAGACTCTGTTCTGCCATCAAGTGTTGGTTGAATCTCAAAAAATGCGGTCATCCACATCTGATTTAAATTATTATTTACACTCTGTCGTCCCAAAGCTTGCCATTCACTTGAATAAAGACGCTCCCATGCAACTACTATAAAATTTCCATTTGGAAGCACCGCAATATCATGATGATGATTATAGTCATTACTATCAATATTATAAGTATATAAAATATCTCCATCCCAATTATAAATAACAACCTTTCCACCAACTCCCCCTGTATCCATGGATGGATTATTGGATCGGCATGGATAGTATAATAGTGAATTCTCAACCCCTCCATCTGAACTTGGAAGGAGGTAAGGCATACTTGCAGGACCATTACTATGAGACCAGGTATTAATTGTATTTCCCTGCCAATCTTTATAAAAAGTTGTATTACTACCACCTCCACCTCCAGGCGTATAAAGCATATACCCTTGATATACATTAGCAACTAATAACGAAAAACTAACAAATAGAATAGAAATTTTACTCAATTTCATGTGAACTCCAAATCTTTGAATTATAATTAAAATAACCTATATATATTATTTATAGAATGCTAGAATTTTACATAATTTTATGTAAATATTTGTTACATAATTTACTGCAAGGTAACTAATTTCTAATGGTAAGTTAGTTTATAAAAATATTAAGGGATAATTTGAAAGTTGGATCATTAAAAAGAATTACTAAAGCTTACCTTACAATTGGTCAAGCTTTTGGCAAATGGATCATTCCTATTTTTATTGGCCTATATCTTCTATCACTGCGGCTTATAAACTTTACTTTCATGAAAATAGATTGGATATTTTTCCCTTTTAAACTTAATAAAAGAATAAAAAAACCCATTTTAATTGTTGGAAATCCTAGATCAGGAACAACATTTATTCATCGATATCTCGCAAAAAATAAAGTAGGTAATGGATCAAAATTATATCAAATCATTTTCACCTCTGCAGTACTTCAAAAAATAATTAAACCTATCCTACCATTTCTTGAGAAAGTCAGTCCTGCTCGTTTTCATTCAGATGAAATTCACAAAACAAGCCTTGATTCGCTAGAGACAGATGATCCATCTTTACTTTTCAGATTTTTTGATGGATTTTTTCTATATGCATTTATTTTAACATGGGCAAAAGAAGATTTACTTGATTGGTTTCAGCCCAAAGTAAGAGATAACTCAAAGCGAGATTTTAATTGGCTTCAAACAATGTGGAAACGAACATTAATCACATCAAAGTCAGATCGTATAATTGGAAAATTATTTTCAATCAGCGTAAATGTACCCGCATTCTTAAATAAGTTTCCAGATGCAAAGTTATTATATATGGTAAGAGATCCATTAAATGTCATCCCTTCTGGGCTAAGTTTAGTTACCGGAGTTTTAGATAGTATGTTTGGATTTTGGAGCTTTCCAGTAGAGAAACGACAACATTTTATAGATAGATTGTATAGGGCACTTGTAGAACTACAATTACGTTTCCATGATGATTGGATAAATGGTAGAATCGATAAATCTAAAGTAGCTATCATACAATTCGATAGAATGATGACAGACTTTGATGGTCTAATGGATGAGGTGCTCCCCTTTATCGGACATGAACCATCAAATGAATTTAAAAACAATATTCAGGAGACAGCAAAAAAGCAAAGAGCATATAAAAGTGGTCATAAATATGACCTATCAAAATTCGGAATAACTGAGAAGCAAATAAAAGAAGATTGTAAAGTCATATATGAAGAATTTTTGAACCAGAAAGTCAATATCAATGTCTAGCACCACTTATTATAAAGTAATCTTTTTTCTAGTAGCCTTAAACTTATTTGGTTATGAGCTACCTAATTATGATTCAAATGAAGATTGGATAGAAATTCAATCTGGAAGGAAACATATATGGGTTGGATATATAGAAAAACCAGATATAAACTGGGTTCGCACTTCATCAATCCTACCTTTTAAATTTGAAGAAGTTTCTAAAATAATTGAAAAAGAAGAAAATTACTCAAAAATTTTTAATAGAGTTATCATCTCTGAAGAAGTTTTAGAAGATATCATTTATATGAAAATTGATATGCCATTTCCGTTCTATGATAGAGATTATCTAGTAGAATATAGTATTTTTAAAGAATCTAGTTCTGCATCATATGCGTTCCGTGCGATTGAAGATAAAAGGTACCCAGTCTTATCAAGTTGTGTGAGACTAGAAAATGCAGCGGGAGAATGGTATCTTGAAAAAATAGATGAATCGTCTACACGAGTCAGCTATACTTGGAATGGAGATCAAGGACCTAGTTTCCCTTCATATGCCTTAACAACAGCATGGAAAACTCAAGGCTCAGAAATGATAACTGACCTTCAAAAATCATTAGAAAAACTATATAAGGACTAAATCATGAAAAGATTCATAATACTATTTTTTTTAACATTTAATTTTATTTATAGTGAAAATACTGATTCATTTTTAAATGGCAATGCTAACTTCTACTATATTTCAAAACTTGAAAACCAAAACATTATTAATCTGCCCTATAGAATGTTGAATTTATCATGGGGACATCAACATAGTCAATTTCAACTATTAGGAAATCTTGCAATCGAGTATCAACCAAATTTAAACAATTACTCTTTTAAAATGGATGACCCGCAAGATTTTTTAATTGATATTCGCGAATTATATATGACATATCAATTAAGCCTTGGAGAAATAAGATTAGGAAAACAAATTCAAACTTGGGGGTTTGTTGATGAGAATAGTCCTCTAGACAATACGAGCGCATATGATTATAATTTTTTATTTGAAGCAGGTACAGAACGAAAAATTGCTTCAAACGCTCTTGCTATGGATATATATCTAGATAATTTTAAATTAGGATTCACTACTACTCCATTCCATTCAATCAATAGACTACCATCTAGTCGAGCTGAATTCCCAATTGATTTACCTGTAACGCCGAATGACTATCAATTCATGGAAATAGATAAAGTAAATGAATATGGCGTATACATTCAGTATAATTCAGATTTAATTGATATAGCAACAAGTTACTTTAGTGGTTATGACAGAATTTATAATCTATCTGGAATCAATATCCATGAAACAACAGGGGGTGAAATTTATTCAGAACCAGATACTGTTTTTGCTTATAGAAAAACAAATGTTTTAGGACTTAGCGCTCAAACATTCTTAGGAGATTTATCTATTCGAATGGATTTGGGACTCTTTGATACCAATGATCAAAATCAGAATGTAAGTAGGGCGCATCCGAACCCACCAGCATATCCATTTTTAAAAGAAGAACTTTATAGATCAACTCCTATATTTGAAGAATCTAAATATTATCAAACAACCATACAGTTAGAATATCCACTTCCAAAAGGATTTGATTTATTTGTACAATATTTCAAGTATGATACATTGAGCTATAGCGCTGATTCTCCACTTGAAGAAGGAGAATCTATAGATATACCTCTTTTTCAGCAGATAGATGGATTTAATCCATATACATATTTTTATCCTGGAATGGGGTCTCCATTAGCATTAATGACACGGAATGCTGTACTTCTAGGAATGAAAAAATCATTAAATGAACGATTTTCTATTCAGCTTAGGAACTTAATGGATATAGAATATAAAGGCTATTTCCTAGAATTCGTAGGAAACTACAAGCTATCTAATAAAGTCAGTGGAAACTTTGCTGTTAACTACATCAATGGTGACCAAGACCACCCAAAATCAAAATCAAATATGGGAACGGATTATGATAGGGCCCTTGATTATCCATTAAATCAAATGGAAGATTTTTCACATTTCAGAATGCAAATAAAATATTCGTTTTAAATTAATTTAAAATAATTTGTACGATTTGAACTGCATCAAGTACATCAATATTTCCATCAGAATTTATATCTGCAGCACAAGCCTGTGAATCTGAAGGAATAGCACT
>PCCQ01000008.1 GCA_002731795.1 Fidelibacterota bacterium | reverse complement strand
TTAGAACTACTGTTTTGCATGCGTGATGAAAATTCCTGGCCCTGGAATAGTATCCAAGTCCTTCCCAATATTTTAAAATCTCATCAATTGAAGAATCGGCAACATCTTGAATCGTTGGAAAACGTTTAATCCACCTATTATAATATTCTTTTACGGTCGTGACCTGTGTTTGTTGAAGCATAATCTCAGAGAGCCATATTTTATAAGGATCATCAATATCGCGCCATGGCATTTGAGTTTTATTATCATCATACCATTGAACAATGTTGTTTGAAATTGATTTATAGCTCATTGATATAACAACTTGCTTTCCAATTTATAGTTTCAAGCATATTAATAAAATCTTGTTTTGAATCTGAGGAGACAGTTTCAATAAATTGATTAATGATAATTTCAATTTCATCATGAAGTGTATTAATAAGATCATCACCGTTCGAACTTAAAAACACTGTGTATCCTCTTTTATCAAAATCTGATTTCCTCTTTTCCACAAGATCACTTTGAAGAAGTATATTGATATTCCGTGTCAGTGTACTTTTATCAATACCCACAATTCTAGATAATTCTGTCATAGAAATCCCTGAGGTTGGAATGTTTGATAGGGCAAAATATTGTGATAAGGATAAGTTGTTATTGGCAGATACTCGACGAATAACCACATTCATATGAAGAATAAAACTGTGTAAATATTCTGTTACCATTAATTGTATTATACAATATAATTAGCAGTTTTCCAAATACTCTGCAATATCTCGATATGTATCAACAACATGAATTGAATTATCGATTTTGAGTATATCCTGTTTTGATAAAGAGGTTGTAATTCCAATAACCTGCGCACCTGAACCCACAGCCGATAAAAGTCCAGTTTGTGAGTCTTCAATAATAAGTGTGTTATCTGAGGTTAATGCTAAATCATCCATTGCCTGTATAAACGGCACGGGAGATGGCTTTGGCTCTCGAGATTCGGATGCTGTTAATGAATAGGGAAAATATTTTCCAATACCTACACATTGATCAATTTTCTGATAACTTAATCGTGTCGTATTGGTGACAATACCTACTTTTACGTGACAGTCGGTTATATATGTACTGTAAAACTTTTCAAAACCTTCAATATATTCAAGTTCAGTTTCCATGATTTCATGCAGGTAGGTTCTTAATTTTAATCGAATATCATCAACTACACCGGTAATATTAAATTTACTCATAAAGCGAGGATAAAAATGCTTGTATGACAAGCCCTTAAATTCAGAAAGGTCCTTACTGGAAACTAAAATATTATTTTCTTTAAGAAATCTAAGTTGCGCCTTATCAAAAAGACCCTCGGAATCCAGTACAGTACCATCCATATCAAATAGGATTCCACTGTATTTAGTTGTATAATGCAATTTATTTACAGACATATATTTGAAGTTGGCTGGACTCGTTAAATCTACTGCACTCATAATCTCCGAATCTATCTTCAATGTCCAGTCCTGCATCAATTAGTAGTCGGTTAATGGTATCTGGATAATACATTCTCATTTGATAATCAAATACCTTATTATACGATGGATTATCTTTATATCGATAATCCCAGCTCAAATCACACACTTCAGTATCCACATCATACTTACAGGTTTCAAATATTTCAATTAATTCCCCAGTCTTTGAATCCTTAAAATCCATTACTGGCAGCTCTCTGTATTTCTCTTCTCTATATAAGAAATCAGGATCTGGGACTAAAATATCAAGAACAAATTTACCATTATCTTTTAAATGCTCTTTAACACAGCTAAATACCTTAATTGCATCCTCATCAGTTAGAATGTGTAGAAATGAATTGAATGCAATAAATATGTAGTCAAACTTATTGTCTAAGTGAAAATCTCTCATATCTTCATTATAGATTCGTTTTTTAGAATCTATTTGATTAAGAATTCTTTTTGAAAAGTCGCATAGCTCTTTAGATATATCTAAGCCATGGTAATCTATGTTTTCCCTAATAAGAGGCATTGCAAGCCTCCCGGTTCCAGAGCCTAGTTCAAGTACCTTACTCTGAGGAGGAATGATGTTTTTATAAAACTCCATATCATCTTTTTTCCACCAGTATTGATCGTTATAAATCTCTGGAAACTGATATATATCAAATTTTGTAATTAGTCTACCACAATAAGTTCTTTTGTAGAACTATTCATTGGTCTGCATGAATCTTTTAGTATGACACAATCATCTTCAATGCGCACACCGCCCCATCCAGCGATGTAAATTCCTGGTTCAATAGTAACAACGTTGTTCTCTTCCAGTAAATCATGGTTCATCCATGTTAAACGTGGGAGTGTATGTACCTCAAGGCCAAGACCATGTCCAGTTGAATGCATAAATAATTCACCATAACCTTTTGAATCAATTACATCACGACATGCTTTGTCTACATCAGAACATTTAATGCCACTTCTTGCTGCATCAATGCCTGCAAGCTGTGATTCTAATACAATATTATAAATCTCATGATGACGCTCAGAGGCTTCACCAACTACAATAGTACGCGTCATATCTGCGTGGTAACCCTTATAAAGAGAACCAAAATCCATAACAATAAAATCGCCTTTTTTAACCTCATTATCAGAAGGTGTGGCGTGAGGTAGCGCTCCATTAGCTCCACTTGCTACAATAGGGTCATAACTATCTCCATCACCACCCTCTTGTTTAAATAAATAAGATAACCGTGCAGCAATATGCTTTTCGGTTACACCAACTTTTATTTCGGGTAATATGAGATCAAATACTCGATCTGTAATATCAACTGCAGTTTGCAGCGCATCAATTTCTGACTGATCTTTAACAGCTGCAATATTTTCTACTATATCATTTTCGGGTACAAGCTCAACACTCTCATTCACTGACTCTTTGATTCGATTATACATATCAAATGATAAATGATTACCCTCAAAACACATTCTCCAATTATTGTTTAATAACCTTTCATCAGAAATTAATTTTAAATGATTTGTAGTAATATGAATTGTATGATCTAGAATTTCATGTTTTGATTGTTCAGTGTATCTACCATCAGAAAAAAAGTAATCTCCCTCATCAGTGATAAGTAAAAAACCTGATGATCCTGTAAATCCACTTAAATATCTTACATTCGTAATATTCGCAATATAAAAAGCATTATACCCCTTATCTTGCATAATTGATTTAAGACGATCAAGTCGTTGTCGATATACGGTCATTACTTCTCCTTTGCTAATTCACGCTTTATTTTTACATCACGTTGCTTAATGCTCGTTCTTGCAATCGACTTGTTCCGAGCAACCAATTTCAATACATTTCCAGCTTGCTCAAACTGTTTTTGCTTGATAAGAATATCTACAAAAGTTAGGGTTGCCATTTTAGGATCAATATCAATCTTATTATTTTCAGGCTTCGATGCAATTGGTCTGGGTGATTTTAATGTAGATTTGCGTTTTGATGCTTTAGATTTTTTAGCAGTAACTTTCTTTACTACTTTTTTTCTTTTTATAGGCTTCTTGGATTTTTTTGAAGCTTTTAGAATTTCTGAAGCAAATTCATCGTTGGGAATTAAATCTAAAATCTGATGAACCATTTTAATCATCTCAACTTGCTTAATAGATTTTGAATTATAATACATTACAAGTAGCCTTAAAGCATTTACATACAAAGTATCTTCTGATAGTATCTCTTTTAAAATACCCTCAGCACCTTTGCCATCACCATCAACCATCATGATCTTTGCTAAAATATATTTTCCATCATTATTTTGAGGATTCAAAAGTAATCCAACGTTACAAACCTTCCTGGCAAGTTCATAATCACCCTCTTTAATATATTCCTCAGCTAATTGTGGGAAAAAAGATGTCCCTAAATCTTCACTAAAAATCTTTTCTAAATTTTCTTTATTCATCTACTTCCTCTTTATTGTTTTTGTACCAATCATTAATATAATCAATAGTATCCTGAACAGGTGTACCGGGTCCAAATAATTGACCAACGCCATACGATAAAAGATTATCCATATCTTCTTGAGGTATAATTCCACCGCCAGTTAATAAGACATCATCCATTTTATTATCATTCATTAAATCTTTAACTTTTTTAAAAATGGTCATATGAGCACCACTTAATACAGACAGTGCAATAACATCAGCATTTTCTTGTAATGCAGCTGATACAATCATATCTGGAGTTTGACGTAATCCTAAATATATTACTTCCATTCCATCGTCTCTAAATGCTCGTGCTAAAATTTTAATTCCACGATCATGCCCATCTAAACCTGGCTTTGCCATTACAACTCTTATTTTACTCAATGTCTACTCCTTATAGGGATGGTAACAGGTCCATCATTAACCAACTTTACTTCCATATCAGCTTGAAACACTCCACTTTCAATTTTTGAATGTTTTTCAGTCATATAATCAACAAACGAATTATATATATTTCTAGCTTCATTAATAGGCATAGCACCAATATAGCTTGGCCTATTTCCTTTTTTTACATTCGCGCACAGTGTAAACTGACTAACAATCATAATACTTCCATCTACATCTTGAACGGAAAGGTTCATATTTTTCTGATTGTCATTAAAGATACGCATTTTAAGTATTTTCTTCGAAATATATTTAATGTCATCAAGATTATCATCTTTTTCTATTCCTAATAAAACTAAAATACCATGATTAATACTACTCGTAGGTTTTTTATCAATAACAACATCACAAGATGTAACTCGTTGTATGATAGCAATCAACTATCAATCCATACATTTTCGTCACCCAAAATGTCACGAAGTTTTTGAATAAATTCTAAAGAAGGACTGACATTTAAATCATTGGAAACGACTCTTTGACAATAACCTGATGATGATTCTATATTTAAAACAAACCTGCAATGCCCCTTATGTGAATTGGCAATACTATATACTTTTGACAGCATATCTTTATTGGATTGCTCATAAGAAAATTTAATATTTATATGCCTACTTAATTTATCTCGAACTCGTTTAATTTCAATAATATCATCAGCTATAATCTTTACTACATCATCATATTCACTTTGACGATTAGATAACTTACCTGTTACAAAAATCATTTTATTCTCATGAATTAAATCTTTGACTTTATTAAATAAATCACTGAAAATAAAAATCTCTGCTTTTGATGACATTCTCTCAAGTGTAATAATCGCCCATTGATTGTTTCTTTTATCAAATAATATTTTTGATGAAGATACCAATCCTCCTAGTCTCAATTCAGAATCCTTTCCCTTCACATCATCAACTTCAAAATCTTTTAAATCCATCAAATATGGTTCTAAGGGATTTCCTGATAGATAAAAGCCTATCAATTCTTTTTCTTTTGATAAGCATATATCACTACTCCACTCCTCAGCTTCTGCTAATTCTGGTATGGGTATTTCCATATCTACACCATCGCTAGAAAATAATGATTCCTGGTTCTTATTGCTTTGCTTATTATAAAGTTGACCAAAATGTATCACCTTATCTATAGATTCATATTGCTGTGCACGGTGACCTGCTAGTTGGTCACAAGCTCCTGCCAATATGAGACTTTCTAGTGTTTTTTTATTTACTGCTGTAGACTCAATCGTACACAAATCAAAAATCGTTTTATAGGTAACATCTTTGCGGGCTTTAGCAATATCCTCTGCTGCTTTATATCCTACATTTTTAATTGCTGCCAATCCATATGAAATTGTATGATCATCAATAACGCGAAAATCTGGAAACGACATATTAACATCGGGCATGACAACATTAACATTTAAGCTTTTTGCATCATCTATTAATTTGACGACTTTATCGGTGTCATTAATATCGGATGATAGATTTGCTGCAAAATATTCAGCTGTATAGTAGGTTTTAAGCCAAGCCGTTTGATATGCAATTAATGCATATGCAGCTGAATGACTCTTATTAAATCCATACTCTGCAAATTTTTCTAATAACTCAAAAATTTCTATTGCTGTTTTTTCATTAATTTCATTTTTGACCGCACCGTTTACAAAGTCTGTTTTAAATCCAGCCATCAACCTCTTTTTCTTTTTTCCCATCGCCTTACGCATTAGATCAGATTGAGCTAAAGTAAATCCACCAATTTTATTTGCTATTTGCATCACCTGTTCTTGATATACAATGATTCCACATGACTCTTCTAGAATATCTTTAAGAGATGGATGTAAATATCGGATTTCTGCTTTCCCATGTTTTCGCTTGATGTATTCAGGAATATTGCCCATCGGTCCAGGTCGATACATTGAATTCATAACTATTAAATCTTCAAATGCTTTTGGTTGAAGATTTTTAAGATGCTCCTGCATACCAGATGATTCAAATTGAAATATTCCCACAGTATTTCCACATGAAAATAAATTAAATACTTTCTCATCATCTAGACTAAGTGCGCCAATATCAATTTCTTTATTATGTCTTTTTTTAATGATTTTTAGAGTTTGATCAATAACTGTTAAATTTCTAAGTCCTAAAAAGTCCATTTTAAGAAGACCCAAGTCTTCTACTGACTTCATATCTGCTTGAGTAGTTATATCATTCGTAGATGGATTTTTATATAAAGCAACGTAATCAGTTAATGGACCTGGCGTTATTACAATGCCCGCTGCATGGGTAGATGCATGCCTATTCATCCCCTCAAGTACTTTAGAGTGGTCTATTAACGATTTGACTGTTTCACTATCATCATATACATTTTTCAAATCTTTATTTTGCTCCATTGCTTTATCGATAGTGATTTTGGGATCATTTGGAATCATTTTTGCAATATTATCGACTTGACCATAGGGCATTCCCATCACTCTACCGACGTCACGAATGGAAGATTTAGCTTTCATGGTTCCAAAGGTAATAATTTGAGCAACTGAGTCATTTCCATACTTATCTTTAATATAATCTATCACTTTTTCACGCCCATTAACGCAAAAATCAATATCAATATCTGGCATGGATACTCTATCAGGATTTAAAAAACGTTCAAAGAGTAAATTATACTTTAAGGGATCCAAATCTGTGATACCAGAAGCATAAGATACAATTGATCCAACAGCAGACCCCCTTCCAGGTCCAACAGGAATTTTGTTATCTTTTGCATAATTGACAAAATCTTGAGTAATTAAAAAATATCCAGCGAAACCCATTTTTTTAATAACGTTTAACTCATAATCAAGTCGCTTTTGTACTGTAGGGGTAATTTCATTATATCGCTCCTTCAGACCTTTCATGCATAGGTTGCGTAAATATTCATCAGGATCTGCTTCCCCATCGAGTCCAGGGATAGGAAACATTGGAAGATGATAGCTTCCCATACTAATTTCAGCATTGCACATTTCTGCTATTCGCTGAGTATTTTCAATCGCCCCAGGAAACTCTTTAAACATCTTATGCATTTCATCTTGAGATTTAATATAAAATTGTCTTGGCTCATATTTAAGACGATTAGTATCTGATATCTCTTTGCCCATACCACAGCAAAATAATATATCATGTGATTCCCAATGTTCTTCAAANGCATAGTGATTATCATTTGTNGCAATCAAAGGAATATCTAAGTCTTTAGATAATTTCAATAAAACTTTNTGAGATTTTAATTCTTCNTTAATTCCATGATTTTGTAATTCNAGAAAAAATCTNTCTCCAAAAATATTTTTATAATCCAGCGCAGCTCTTTTTGCATTTTCATAATCATCAATACTCGCATAATAATTAACTTCACCAGCCAGGCATCCGCTTGAACAAATCAACCCTTCGCTATATTGACGGATTAAATCCTTGTCAACTCGAGGTTTATAATAGAATCCATTAAGAAATCCAATAGATACTAATTTGATTAAATTTTTTAAGCCAATGTCGTTTTGAACTAATAGTAATAAATGATGATAATTCCATTTTTTAGAATTTTTATCAATGTGACGATCTTTATGGTCTCCAGTTGCAACATAAACTTCACAGCCCATAATAGGCTTAATGCCATTTTTCTTAGCACTTTGATAGAACGGTACTAAGGAAAAAAGATTGCCATGTTCAGTTACAGCAATACTATCCATATTAATATCTGTTAATCGATCACACATCATATCAATGGATTGGGCTGCATCCAGAAGTGAATAATCTGTATGATTATGTAAATGAACAAACTCTGACATAATTTATTTCGCTGATATTAGTATTATTAAAATTCCGTTAATTATAGTGATTTTTAAATATCCAGAAAGCTTCGCACACTCTTTAGATGATATATCACTATTTAATCTCTTAATAATATACAATAATGGAATATGAATTAAAAAAACCAATAATGGAATATATTCTATTTTATAGTTTTGGGTATATATCGGGGAAATTGATATAATAAAAAAAATTATAAATATGAAGCGTATCAATATAATGGTTGCATGCTTACCAAAATAGATTGGCAGTGTTTTATAATCCCTAGATGCATCTCCCTCAAAGTCCTGAATATCTTTGATGATTTCTCTCATTAAATTTAAAAAAAATGCTAAGCACATTATTCTTAAGGAATGAGATATATCTGCATTTAACCCACTTGATGTAAATACAAATACTAATCCAACCATTAGTGATATAACAATATTTCCAATTAGTGGTATACGCTTGAGAAAAAATTCATATAATAAAATACAGGGAAGCGCACAAAATAGAGTAATCTGCCTTGCTAATATTGGAAGATTAATAGTCAAAATTGAACCTAATGAAAACATAATAATAATAATTACAATCAACATCCTTGGATTAATATCATTGTTTACTAGAATTCGGTGAGGTTTATTAATACGATCTGATTCTATATCAATTATATCATTAAGTATATTAGCTGCTGACATGTAACAAATTAATATTAAGCAAATAAGATATAGATTAGAATAATCTGAATTTGGAATAATAAGGGACATAATAATAGCGCTTGCTATAGCAATGAATATATTAAAGGGTCTTGATAATAATATAATTTGATTTAAAAGCTTCATCGGGTAAACTCAATTGCGCGGTATGAATTTGATTGGTCCTTATAAAGAGTATATTTAAAATCTTTAAAGATAGTTAAGATGGAATTAATTTGTTGATCATTTCCAAACTCCAAAATAATAGAACCTTCTGGATTTAAAATAGATTCAGATAAATGAAATATTTTATGATAAAATGATAACCCATTCCCATGATCTGTTAAGGCATTGATGGGATCATAATATCTTACTGTGTGATCAAGATTGTGTATTTCTGTTATATCTATATATGGTGGGTTAGATATAATAATATCATAGGTCTCTTTAAAATTCATATCAAAAATATCTGAATGAATAACATTGATATTATTGCAACCAAATTTTTTGATATTACTATTTATATTTTCAATGGCAATGTCTGAAATCTCTACTAAATCTATATGCGAGTTGGGATATTCTAAGCTAAGTGTAATACCTAAACAACCAGATCCCGAGCACAAATCGAGAGCAGATTGGAACTTTTTTTTTTACATATATCAACAATGATTTCAGTGTCTTGCCGGGGAATAAATACATCTGGAAAAATATTAAAATCACGACCATAAAAGGTAGCTTCCCCTAAAATCACTTGAAGTGGAATATGGTCAGAACGCTTATAAAGCATATCTATATAATTTTTAATATGGCCTGATTCTGGAGATTCATGAAAATGCATAACTAACCAAGTACGTTGTTTATTAATTACTTTTAATAAAATCCATTCAGCTTCACGTTTATAATTAGAAAGTTCATGAGTTTTGAGGTGTGCTGCCCCATAATCAATTAATTCCTTATATGATAGAAAACTACGCATCATTCATTAAAAGTTTTTGATTTTCAATTTTTAGGGACTCAAAAATTTCTTCTAGATCACCATCCATAATATCATTTAGTTTGTATAGAGTCAAATTTATTCTATGATCCGTCATTCGTCCCTGCGGGAAATTATACGTCCTTATTTTTGCACTTCTATCTCCAGTAGAAACCATAGATTTTCTTTGATCTGCTCTTTCTTTGTTTTGCTCTGCCTCTTGAATTTCAAAAATTTTACTTCGTAATACTTTTAAAGCTTTATCTTTATTTTTATGCTGTGATGATTCATCTTGACATGTAACAACAACACCGGTAGGTATATGTGTCACTCTAATAGCTGATTCAGTTTTATTAACATGTTGACCTCCTGCACCTGAGGCTCTATAGGTATCAATTTTAATATCTGAATCTTTAATCTCCATATCAATATCTTCGACTTCAGGCAATACAGCAACAGTAGCAGCACTAGTATGCAATCGTCCACTAGATTCTGTTTCTGGAACTCGCTGTACGCGGTGAACACCGCTTTCAAATTTCATATTACCATATGCACCACTTCCTTTGATGCTTATAATAGCTTCCTTAATTCCGCCACCTTCATTATCATGCAATGTCATGATTTCACTACTCCAATTCTTTCGTTCTACATAACGCAGATACATTCTCATTAAATCTCCAGCGAACAATGCAGCTTCATCTCCACCAGTGCCACTTCTAATTTCAAGAATGGTATTATTATCATCATTAGGATCTTTCGGAATTAATAATACTTTAAGTACTTGCTCTAAACTTTCAAGATCAGATTTTAATAGTGAAACTTCTTCCTTTGCTAGTTCAACTAACTCATCATCATCACCATCAAGCATATCATTCGCAGAAGATAACTGTTTAGTTTTACTAATGTATTCTTTTGCTTTTTCTACTATCTCTGTTAATGAATTATGTTCTTTTGCAATTTTTGCAAATTTTTTAGAATTTGAAATAACTTCTGGATCTGATAATGATTTTGATAAATCATCAAAGGTATTAATGATTGCTTCTAATTTATCTATCATCCGATTGCTTCCGCTATATGTTCCTTGCCTCTATATTTTTCCAAGGAATCACCAAAGGCGCTTTTTAAGGCTTCCAATGCAACTTCTAGCTGGTCGTCATCTGGGGAACTAGTGGTAATATTTTGTAGCCATAGTCCTGGTTTGATTAAATATTTTAATAACATTTTATTTTGATGTTTCGATGAAAATTTTAGAAACTCATAACCTATACCAGATACAAGAGGTATAAATAAAATATGCATAACTAATCTATTTATTAGAGTGATTTCACCAAAAACAGAAATAAAGATAGTATCAATAACAATAAATGTTATGATAGCTACAAACATAACAATGAACATAAAACTAGTCCCGCATCGAGGGTGCTGAGTCGGATATTTATTGCTATTTTGAACTGTTAAATCATCTCCGTTTTCGAAAGTATAAACAACTTTATGCTCCGCACCGTGATATTGAAATAATCGACTAGCCTCTTTAGTCTTAGATATTAAATATAAATAGGTTAAAAAAATAAGAATTCTAATAGATCCAGAAATTGAATTATAAATCATAGGATTTTGATCTGTACTTGATAGCCAGGAGGTTAACCCTAATGGCAATAAAACAAATAATGATAGAGCAAAGACAATTGATACCAATGTCATTAACCAATCAACAATTGGTGTATACCAACGATTTTGGGATTTATCTTCCGGAAATGAAATATCTGCAGACCATTGTAATGTTCTAAATCCAAGTTTCATTGCCTCAAATAGACTTACTGCACCCCTCATAATCGGTATATTTAAGTAAGAATATTTATTAATTAATGTGTTGAACTCTTGTCTATTGGTTACAATATTTCCATTTGGATCACGAACTGCCGTAGATATGTGACCAGGAACACGCATCATCACACCTTCAATAACAGCCTGGCCACCAACTAGTATTGAAGATTTAGATAATAAAATAGCAATCTGATTAGAAAAAAATCTTTTCATTAGAAACAACAAACCACAATGTGGTTCGGTATTTAAGAATTAACTATTTTGATGATTTGATATTATATTTCTGATTATATTTTTCAATTCTTCCAGCTGAGTCAACAAGATTTTGTTTGCCTGTGAAGAACGGATGTGATTTATTAGAAATTTCTAATTTATATAATGGATATTCGTTTCCATCTTCCCATTTAATTGTTTCTTTTGTCTCTACTGTAGATCTTGTTAAAAATGAGTAATCACATGATAAATCTTGAAATACAACATATCTATAATTTTCTGGATGTACATCTTTTTTCATTTTAAAAACTCCTTATCAAATTTCATTTAAAAGCGCTTCAAGTCGATCCATGGCATCATTTATAACTTTTTCTGATGTTGCATACGAGAACCTAATATTATTATTAGCTCCAAAACTTTCACCTGAAACGGATACTACAAGTTTCTTTTCAAGTAGCATCATACATAAATCTAATGCACTTTTTATATTATTGCCACTAACATTTCTATTAATTATTTCTTTAAAGCTTGGAAAAACATAGAATGCGCCACCAGGAATATCACAAGTAACACCCTCCATGCTATTTAATCTATCTACAATTAAATCTCTTCTTATATTAAAAGCTTTTTTCATATCAGCTACAAAACTTTGATCTCCTGTCAAGGCTTCCATTGCAGCATACTGAGCAATACTATTAGGACAAGAAGTACTTTGTCCCTGTAATTTAGACATCGCACTAATCACTGCGCTATCTCCACATGTGTAGCCAATTCTCCATCCTGTCATTGCATATGTTTTTGAACAACTTTGAAATGTTAATATTCGATCATAATCACTACATAAATCATAGGTGCTATTATATTTCTGACTATATGTTAATTGTTCATAACACTCATCAGAAAAAACCCATAGAGAGTGGGATCGTGCAATATCCACAGTTTTTCGAATTGCATCATCACTCCATACTCCTCCGGTAGGGTTTGATGGGGAATTAATTATAATTCCTTTCGTATTTTTTGTAATTTTTGCTTCTAAATCATCAAAAACGGGTTGATACTGATTTTCGGCGTCGGTTTTAACAAAAACAGGTGTCGCTCCAGTAACTGATACAAAATCTGGAAAGGATACCCAGTATGGAGTAAAAATAATTACTTCATCGCCTGCTTCAAATAAGGCTTGGCATGCATTGTAAAGTGAATGCTTTCCACCAGAGGAAACAATGATCTCATTTAACTCATAATGTATATTATTATCACGTTGTAATTTTTTTTGAATAGCTTGCTTTAACTCTTTAGTACCTCCCCCGGGAGTGTAGCGAGTATGGCCATTGTTCATTGCATCAATCGCTGCGCTAATAATGTTTGAAGGAGTATTAAAATCAGGTTCACCAACACTCATATTCAATACATCTTTACCTTGAGCTCTAAGCTCAGCTGCTTTTGATGTCATTGCTAGTGTTGCTGAAGGTTGTATTCTATCTATACGCTTTGCTAGCTTCATGTTTATCCATTCATTGAATCTAAAAATTCTCTGTTAGTTTTTGTTCGCAATAACTTATCTAAAATAAATTCCATAGATTCAATATTTGTCATGCCTGATAATAATTTTCGTAAAACCCAAATTCTAGATAAATCTTTTTTGCCAATCAACTTATCTTCTCTTCGAGTTCCAGATTTATTCAAATCTATTGATGGATAAATTCGTTTATCACTTAATGTTCTATCTAATACTAGTTCCATATTTCCAGTACCTTTAAACTCTTCAAAGATAACTTCATCCATTCTACTACCAGTATCAATAAGAGCTGTTGAAATAATTGTTAAGCTTCCACCGTCTTCAACATTTCTAGCAGCACCCAAGAACCTTTTTGGCTTATGTAGTGCATTAGAATCAACACCGCCAGATAAAATCTTTCCACTATGCGGAATAACAGTATTATATGCTCGGGCTAATCGCGTTATTGAATCCAATAGAATAACAACATCATCACCAACCTCTACGGCTCGTTTTGCTTTTTGTAAAACCATCTCAGCAACCTGTACATGCCTATCTGCCGATTCATCAAATGTCGATGCAATCACCTCTGCAGATACACTACGCGCCATATCAGTAACTTCCTCCGGTCTTTCATCAATTAATAAAATCATTAAATTAATTTCAGGATTATTTTTAGTAATTGAATTTGCAACTTTTTGTAATAAAATTGTTTTTCCTGTTTTTGGTTGCGCTACAAATAATCCTCTTTGACCTTTTCCGATCGGAGCCAAGATATCAATCACTCTTGTTGAGACTCCCTTTGGGTCAACTTCTAGTTTTAATTGTTCCTCAGGATAAAGTGGAGTCAAATTATCAAAATGTATAATATTTCGATGACTATCAGGTTCATTACCATTGATAGTATCTACTCTTAGTAGAGCAAAAAATCTTTCTTTTTCTTTTGGTGGTCGAATTTGACCAGCCACTATATTTCCAGTGCGAAGACGGAAACGTTTAATTTGTGAGTGTGAGACATATATATCATCAGGGCCTGGTAGATAACTACATTCAGATGAACGAAGGAATCCATAACCATCTGATAAGATTTCAAGACATCCTGTAGCATAAAGCTTTTCTTCTTTTTTAGCTTGAGCTTCTAAAATCAATTTAATAAGATCTTGTTTCTTAACTCCCACATAATCTTGTATGCCTAGTTTGGCCGCCTGGGCTGATAATTCTTTTACAGTTAATGACTTAAGTTTAGCCGTTTCCATTAATTTTCCTTTATAGTTTTGTGGATTAAATGCTTAAATGCAAAATGGAAATAGGGGTTATGTATTGCCTCTACCCTATAATAACATAGTTTATAACTTTAATTATCTACTAGCAAAGAAAAAATTAAAAGTTTTTATATACGATGTCTCCCCAATAATGTGAACCTATTATTGCCAATAAATCTGATTTTTTAGAATTTTTAAATCCAGTCTTAATCGCTAGATTGGAATCATCAATAATTTCAATTTTAGACTGAGATAGAAACATTGATGCTAAATCACTAGATGTATACATTCGATTGTTTAATTGAGTAATAATAATCTTTGAAAATCGTTGATCTAGTTGCTTGATTGACTTTTCAATGAGTTTTGATTTTTGAACTGAAATTATTAACGTTTTATCACCTCTATGATTTAAAGAATCAATCGTATCGCAAAAAGCAATAATACTATCATCATTATGAGCTACATCAAAATACACATTAGGCTCAGAACACAATAGCTCCATTCTTCCTTTCCATTGAACATTATTTAATCCACGTTCTATTGTATCTTCTTTAATATCAATAATGTGTTTAGCTGCAGCGATAGCTAATTGAGTATTTTCAATTTGGTGTGAACCAAGGAGATTAGATTTATATACTTTATTATTTTGGTGCTGTGTAAAAGTTAAGCTTGCTGACATATCAATTGCTTTTTGTATAAGAATATTTTTTACCATGTTTGTTTGTTTGATCGAAAAACAAGTGGAATTCTTATGTATCGCACATGATTTATCTAATGCAATTTCTTCAATGGTATTGCCAAGAATATGAGCATGGTCTATTGAAATTTTTGTAAATAACTGTGTTTGTGCCTTACATGCTGTAACGCTATCATATCGTCCACCAAGTCCAGTTTCAAAAATTGCAATATCTACATTTTTTTCATTAAAATAAGATGCTGCCATTACTGTTAGTACCTCAAAAAAAGTACTTTCAAGTTTTTCTATATCATGTCTATATAAATCAATAAAATGATCAATAAATTGATTGTCAATTACTTGATTATTAATTTTAATTCGTTCTGATAAGTCAACTAAATGTGGTGAAGTATATAACCCTACCTTCAATCCAGATGCCATTAAAATGCTTGATAGTGTAGCAGCGGTAGATCCTTTACCATTAGTACCAATAACTTGTATACTTTTTAATTTATGTTCGGGATGATTACATATATTAAATAATTCGACGGTTCGTTTTAATCCGAGTTTTATTCCTCTTGTTTCTAGTGATAAGAGAAATTTTTTTCCAATATTATTTGAATTCAACACATTGGACATGATCTACCTTTTGATCTAAAAACTTTGATGCCAACTCATGAAATCTATAGGGCATATCTGAGACAAAGTACTCATTATTAGCAAGCGATTCACTTGTTTGATTTGAATTAAAAATATATTTTTTTAGCTCATTACATACTGATACACCGGTATCTATAATACATATATCTTTATTTATAACACTCTTAATAGTATTTATTAAAATAGGATAATGCGTACATCCTAAAATTAAAGTATCTACATTTAATGAATTAATAGAATTGAGATATAACTGGGTCGTCATTCGGGCAATTTCATGGTCCTCTAAACCATCTTCTACAATCGGAACAAATAAAGGGCAGGATAATTCAGTAACTGAAATATTTTTATTTATTGAATTTATAATATTTGTATACTTCTTTGAATTAATTGTGGTGTGGGTACCTATAACACAAATTTCATTTGTTTTGGTCTCTTCAATTGCTGAATGAATTGAAGGTGTTATCACTTCAATTATTGGAATAGTAAATTTTGAATGTAGAAAATCAATTGCTACAGAGCTTGCTGAGTGACATGCCACCACAATAATATCAGCTCCCCTATCAATTAAAAAATTAACCATATTGTTTGAGTATGTTTCAATTGATTCCTTACTTTTTGTACCATAAGGTAAGTGGGCAGTATCACCACAATATATATATTTAAAAAGTGGAAAATCATTTTGAAGTTGCTTGAGTACAGTAAGACCTCCAAGACCACTATCAAAAACTCCTATAGTTAAATTAGAATTATTCAAAAATGTGTTTTTCATGTTTATTTTTATATTTCATAATTGCACTGGCAATACCCTTGGCAATTTTTTCTTGATATTTAGATGAGGTTAAATTTTTTAATTCACCATTGTTAGTAATAAAACCAACCTCAACCAGTACATTGGGCATGGTTGCTCCCCAAAGCACCTGAAAACCAGCTTGCTTTACACCGCGGTTTAAGTTTTTACTAGTTGTCTTTGAAACTTCTTCTTGAATTAATTGAGCCAAATCTTCACTTTGTTCAAAATTTGCACTTTGAATTAATATAGCA
>PCCQ01000007.1 GCA_002731795.1 Fidelibacterota bacterium | reverse complement strand
TTTAGAATAAATTTATCAGATTTTGGAAGAATCCTTCCATTGGAGTCAAGTAATGTTGAGTGGAGCGATGTAAGAATGATGAGACTTTGGGTCCAAGGGCAGGGAGAAAACCTTTTAGGTTTAGCAAAGATAGAAATTGTTGGCAGTCAATGGGAAGAAGTCGGTGAAACAAATATTGATAGCCTTGACTTTGAAGACTCCTATCAAATAAACCCAGAATTTTCTATAAGTGTAATAAATAGTGATGAAAACTCAGATTATTCATCACCAGAGGGCGTTGAAGGTGAATACGATGAGTACAATCAAATTACGCTCAAAGAACAATCACTTGTAATGGATTTTGATGATAGTGGAATTTCCCCAGGAAATGCTGTTAATATCAAGAAAGTTTTAACCTATATGTCAAATGATAATAAGGACAATTTTTTTGCTTATGAAAAATTAAAAATGTTTGTTAACGGTCAACCATCATATGGTAATGATTGGAGCATTGATTCCACAAACCTAGTAAATCTAATTTTTAGAATGGGAAAAGAGGATGAGTATTATGAACTCAGACAACCTATTTACGAGGATTGGGATGAACGAAATCATATTGATATTGATATTGATTTATTAACAAAGAAGAAATTAGATATCGTTTCTTTTGATGTATTCTATGATTATGGAGTTGATAGTGTACAAAGTAAATTTGAAAATGGATGTGGAGGGCGTATTCAAGGTGGATTAACATATGTAGATGTTTTGGAAATTATAAGTAATAATTCTGATCTTTCTTGTACTGATACAGAAGATGAATTGTACAATGATGAATGTAATGAGCTTTTTGAAAATGTTTGGGGTGATGAAGGTGTTGGAGGCATAATAAATTCTGGTGTATTTGATTATAATAGTGAGTTTTTCCCTAATGATTTAGACCCTCTTACTACAATTTGTGGACCGGGGTCAAATGGTTGGAGTATTTATCAAAGTATTTTTGATCCAAACGGAGATGATTTAAGTGCGATGAATCAAGGTGGGTTAGAAAATAATCAAAGATATGATTTTGGTGAAATTTTTGAGGATTCTAATCAAGATGGTATATATAATTCTCCACCAGAAAATTATAATGAAGATTTAGATTTATATACATGGACAGAAAATTTATCTGATTTATGTGGCAATTGTTCTGAATTTTTAATAAAAGGTGAACCAGCAATCAACAGAATTGAGCAGATAATGGTTGGAGTTGCCAATGAAACTAATAGTGAAATTTATGGTCAAGTATTTTTAAATGAATTAAGGTTTACTGGTGTTAAAAAAGATAAAGGTCAGGCCTATAGATTATCAGGAAAAGTTAATTTCTCAGATTTAGCTTCTATAGAATCTCAATATAAATTTGAAGAAGCTGATTTTCATAGATTACAAGAAAGGCTGGGAGAAGGTAGTACCTCTGAAACATTTTCTATAAATTCTTCATTCAAAGCTGATAAGTTTCTTCCTTCTGAGTGGGGTTTGTCAATTCCGTTAAATTTTAATTTTTCAACTCAAAATAGCACTCCAAAATATTATCCATATCAGCCAGATGTTTTAACAGGATCATTTGAAAATGCTCCAGATGAAATTAAGAGTTTAAATAAAACTGCAAGCTTTAGTACATCATTTAGAAAGAGTACACGTTCAAAAAATTGGATTATTAAAAATTCATTTGATAAGATTAATTTAAACTATTCTATTATAAATAGAGAAAACTCATCAGTTACTGTTTTAAGTGATATTTCGAAGAACCAGGATTTTGGAATAGATTATACTTATGATTTTTCAAATGATAATTTTCTAGCACCATTTAAAAGTTCATCATTCATTTATAATATATTTACAAATACACCTCTAGTTAAATATCTAACAAAGCCTATTATTGAGAAAATAAAGGATACAAAAATATACTATACCCCAAGTAAATTTTCAGCAATGATGGATGTTTCAGAAAATAATCAACTAAAAATTATGAGACAGGGATTAGATTCAACTGAAACTAATAGTTTAGATTTAAATAGAAAGCTAACAATTAATCATAAGGTCTTTGATAATTTACAGACAAATTATAGTATAAATGTTGGTAGCGACCTTTATCATGAACTGGAAGTTAATGATTTAGCTAGAGAAGATTTATTATTAGAATTAAATCCTGGATTAATAGAGAATGTATCTCAAAACTTCTCAGCTACTTATATACCTGAGTTATTTTATTGGATAAAGCCACAGTTTAAATATCAGCCAGGATATACATGGACTCTAGGAAATCCTAGTGATGAGGTCCAAACAAGTACAATTAAAAACACCTCAAATTTTGATACTCGTTTTGATATTACTCCTAAAGATATAGTTGAGATATTTTATAAGCCTGATAATAGCAGTAGTAAGAAAAAATCATCTAGTAGAAGAGGTAGGAGGTCTAGTTCATCTAAAAATAAACAAAGAGATCCAATTTTTAAGAATATTGAAAATCCGATAGCTAAATCTGTTTTTAACTCTGTTCATGGATTTATGAGCAAGTTTTCAAAAGTACAATTTGATTTCAATTTATCTGAAACGCACAATCATGCTAATATTTTAGCTGACCAGTTTATTGATTATAATTTTCGGTTAGGAATAAGTGATACGCCAAGTTCAATTTCATATAGTAATCAAGATGGAAAACTGGGTTCATTTTCTCATTCCTATAGTGAAACATTTAAAATAAAGGTATCGAGCATTAGTGTTATCCCTTCTATTTCATTGACAGGATTAGAATTTAAATCTGATAATACTAATAGTTCTCAATCAACGGGTATCCCTTCATCAAATAGTTCAATTAGTTATTATCCATTCCCTTGGGAAGTGTACGGTAAAAATGGGTTGTTTTTACCATCATGGGGATTAACATGGTCAGGGTTAGAAAAGATTGATTTTATAAAAGAAAAATTTAAATCATTTAAGTTTTCGCATAATGCTAAGGGTCAAAGAAGCATGTCATATCAAGATAATCAATTATTGAAAACTGACTATTCACTACTTTTTTCTCCTCTAATTAAATTAACGGCAAGATCAAAAGGAAAAAATCCAATTGATTTTGAAGTTGGATCAAAATATAATCTTGATATTTTTTCCGAAGGCAGCTCAGTTGAACATGACATTAATACTCAATTATGGGGAAAGATTGAGTATAGTAGAACTGCTGGGATGTATATTCCCGTTCCCTTTTTAAGAGATTTAGACTTAAAAAATACTGTTAGCTTTTCATTTAGTACTGATTTTGATTTTTCTAGAAAATTAGTTGGCTATCAACAAGTGGAAAATATATCAGAATTAACCCTTGATGATAGTTCTAGTAAGTTCAGTTTGACTCCAAAAATGAGCTATCAATTTTCCCAGTGGGTAAGCGGAAATATTTTCTTTAAATATATATTATCAGATGATATCAATACTGGTGAGAGAGTTGAAAGAGACTTTGGATTCAATTTAACTATTCAAATTAGGGGCTAGGTATTGCAATATATTATCATTTTATTTATTAATTTTTTATTTTGCCAAGAAGCCATTTATTTTAATGGACAAAGAGCAAAAGATTTAATTGATTATCAATGTAGCTTTGGACCTAGATATCCTGGAAGTAAAGGACATCAACAATTTGCAGATTCTCTGAAAGTATTTTTAGATAGATTAGTTGATATGAATATAGTCTATCAAGATACAATATTCTCTCCAATAAGCAATAAGAAAGTTCAAATTACTAATATGCTTGCAAGATTTAACCCAAGAGCATCAAACAGAATTATGTTTTTAGCTCATTGGGATACCAGGGAATTTGCAGATAAAGATGAAAATATTGATTTTAGAAAAAGGCCTGTATTAGGTGCAAATGATGGAGCTAGTGGCGTATCAGTTTTAATGACTTTAGCTGAGATGCTTTCTGATAATCCACCAATCAACATTGGTGTGGATCTTTTATTTTTAGATGCAGAAGATATGGGGACTTATGGTGATCCAGATTCTTGGGGATTGGGAACTAAATCATTTTCCAAGCATTTAAAGAAACCGTACCCTCGATATGCTGTTTGCCTTGATATGATTGCAGATAAAGACCAGGAGTTCCTAATTGAAGGCTTTTCCTATAGATATGCTCCAGATATAGTTAGGAAAGTTTGGAATTTGGCTAATGATTTAGGCTATAATCAGTTTAAATATGTTTTAGGTCAATCAATTATTGATGACCACTATGTATTATTTAAAAATACTGGAATACCTTCAATTGATATTATAGATTTTCAATATCCTAACTCGTCAAAAAATTATTGGCATACTATTGAAGATACGCCTGATAAATGTTCTGCAAAAAGCTTAGAAGCAGTTGGAACTGTCATTGCAACCTTAATTTATAATGAGGATAAATAGGAATGGATGATTTTTGGGAGGTTTTAAATATTGAAGGTAATTTAGATGAAGCTGAGATTCTTTTCTCAAAAATTCAAAATTATTGTTTAGGTAGTTTTATTGAAGAAAATCTCACCAAAATCTACTTATCTATTGAGTCTAAAAATGAGGTGACTAATGTTTTAAATAATTTAGAATTACCTGATACTATAAATTTGAAATGGGAAAAGATTGATAATGAAGATTGGCATTTAATGTGGAAAGAAAATTTCACTCCAGTTACAATTAATAATAAAATAAATATTTTACCAGATTGGCATTTTAAAGATGATATTAATGATTCAAATGTATATATAAGACCAGGAATGTCATTTGGTACAGGGCACCATGAAACTACAAGTCTAATGGTTGAATCATTAATTGACTATAGTAATAATGAATTTTCATTATTGGACCTTGGAGCTGGAAGTGGAATTTTGAGCATAGTTGGCTCAAAATTAAAATATAAAGATATTAAGGCTGTTGAATTTGATATAGAATGTAAAGATGATTTTTATTTTAATGCTGAATTAAATAGTTGTTCCAAAGATATAGAAATTTTTTGGAGTGACGTATTAGATTGGAATGATTTTAGTTATGATTTAATATTGGCAAATATTGAAAAAAATATTATAAAGAAAATGATCAAAAATATTGAAAATACTAATGCTAGATTCATTTTTTCTGGATTACTCGTTGAAGATAAATATGAAATAGAAAAATTACTTACAAAAAAGAATTTTAAAATTGAAAACTTTAAATCTAAGAACGAATGGCTTTTAATAGATTGCAAGAAGATATGAGATTACTATTTTATATATTAATAATATTTATTTTATCCTGTACTAAAAATATTCTAATCGAGGAGGCAGATTTTAATTATCATCCTTTGATAAAGTCTGTACAGATGGATTCTGTTCATTATTTATCTGAAAATGATACAACTTTTTTAAGAATTAATGTATGGATTGAAGATTTGAACGGAATTGACGATATTGATGAGGTTATTTACTATATAAAAAGAGAAGATTTCTTTTTAGGCACACCTCTTGATAATTTTACTTGTGACTATGAAGAGATAAATGATTTGCAAATGATAACATCTCCAGAATTTAAATTAATTAATAGTTCATGCTATGGAGGTTATGATTTAGAATTAGGGAAAGTGTGCGAAGAATTAGTATTCGATGAATGTCAAAATTCAATTGATTGCTTTTTAGTAGATTCTGAAGATTTTCTATTTTATACATATCAATCTTTTAAGCCTTCTAATTATCCATATTGCGGTGGATTTGGTAATGTTAATTTTCAGTTTCAAGTTATTGATTCAATTGGATTAAGTGATTTATCAGATGAAATTCATCTTCAAATTGAGCCGGTCGAACCATGAAAATATTTATTTTATTAATCTTTTATTCATTGGCTTACCTGCAAGTTCCGTATTCAATAGAATTCAATAGTTCCTCAAATTTGAGGGAGGTCTCTAGTGGGTTGTCAAGTAATGCTGCATTTGATATAGAAATTTTAGGAGATTCTACTTTAATAATAGGCACAGATACAGGAATGAATTTAGCATACTATGATCAATCAGGGATATTAAGATATGGACATTTTGTAGGCTTGAATCTTGTAGAGGGTGGAAACCCTGCATTAACAATAAAAGATGATATCATCGCAGTTTCTGGGGTTCAAAGTGTTGATACCTCTGTGGGAAGTCAATCCAAGGGTATGGGTATTTCATATTCAGTTGATGCAGGAGAATCTTGGAGATATATTGCCCAGCCAATAGATAGCAGTCACCAAGATTTCCCAACTTATGAAAATAAATGGGCATGTTTATGGGGACCATTCAATGAGAACTCATTGTATAATAATAAAAGTGAATGTGAATTTAATTGTGAGGATTGTGATGGTAATGATGGTCGATGCTCGATGTATGACTATATTTCATGGGGGGAGCAAGATTCTATACTAAATTTTGCAGTAACTACTGATATACAAAATGTCTCTTATGGTTTAAGTATTCATGGGGACTATATTTATGCAGCTAGTTGGGCAGGATCATTGAGGCGTTTTAATTATGAATTACAAAATCCTAAATGGGAATTAGTCCCACTCCCAATGGATAATCAGGATATTTTAAACTGTAATTCTATTAATATTTCTGAATATCAAATTAATCCCATAGGAAATTCTATTTCTACTAGTAATTGTGGATATGAATTTGATAATCATAAAGTATTTTCTGTATTTACAGTAGAAGATACTCTTTGGGTAGGAACTGCCGATGGTATCAATAAGGGTATTGTCAATTCAGACTCTTGTATTGACTGGACTCACTTTACAGCACAAGATTATGGATTTTATGATGATTGGATAATAGGATTTGAAAATCAAATTTTAGATAATGGAGTTACTAACAGGTTATGGGCTATAACTTGGGATCGCCAATATTCAGGTTCTCATTTAATTTATGGAGGTCCTCCAAGTTATACTGATGATGGTGGTTTAACATGGCATACTCCAGATGAACTTGAAAATAGAAATTTATTGACATATAATATATCTTCTAGCCCTGAAAATATTTATGTCTCATCAAATCAAGGCCTTTTTACATCATCAAACTATCAAGCTGATAATCTATGGGACACTTTTTTTCTACCTGATCAAATCTCTACTCAATCAGTTTTTGATGCAGAGTTATTGGAAAATTTTAATAGTCTATTTATTGGAACTTCGCAGGGTATATGTGAATATGATGGGTTTAATTTTGAATGCGAATCAGTGACAGGTAATATTCAAGATAATTTATTTTATGCATATCCAAACCCCTTAGATTTTGAGGTTACTAATCAACTAACATTTGTATTTAATAATCAAGAAAAAAATTTAAATGGAAATATAGTTATTTATGATTTAGCAATGGATAGAGTAGCTAAAATATACTCATCAGAAATAACTAGATGGGATGGGACTAATGACTTTGGTGATAGAGTGGCAAATGGACTTTATATTGCTAAATATAAGCATAGCAATGGTGATAGCTATTTATTTAATATTTTAGTGGTAAACTCAAAATGAGATTGGTTAGAATGATTTTTTTAATATTATTAATTAGTAGTTTTCTATTGGCAGACTACGCAGGAGGATATCCAGGATCAATTTTGAGACATGGTGTTAGTGCAAGGGATATAGCATTATCAGGCGCAACAATTGCTTCTTACGAAGATGGGTTTACTTCATTTTCTAATCCAGCTATGATTTCAATGAAAAAACAATTGACTATTGGTAGCTCATTATTTTTACTTCCTAATAAAATAAATATGCAAGCATTTAGCATTGGAAGAAATTTACCTCCCAACGCTGGAGCTAGTCTTTCTTTTATTCATTTTGGTACATCCAATATTCTATCTATAAATCAAAATGAAGAGTTTCTGGAGCAAATCAGCTTTCATGATTCGTATGCAATGATGTCATTTGGGATTAATTTTAGCCAATATTTTTCTATTGGCATGAATGCTAAAATGCTATTTCAAAGATATAATTTATCAAATAATGATAAAATATCATCAGACGGAATATCATTAGATTTAGGAATATTAAGCTCTATATCTGAAAATCTGAATATAGGTATAAAGGTTGATAATTTTTCTGGTCATTATAAATGGGGTGAAAATAAAAATATAATTCCTATGCGTATAATCTCAGGTATATCATATTATCCATCAGAATTAATTCTTATAGCTTTCCAACATGAGATGATTGATCTTGATAAAGATTTTCTTTCAAGCAGATTAAGTGGAGGTGGTGAATATAAGTTCAATTATAAAAATCCTGTTTTTATAAGATTAGGTATCAAACAAGCTAACTGGGCAATAATTAATAATGAAAAAAAAGGATTATTAATTCAGCCTTCAGCAGGATTAGGATTAGAATTTGAATCTTTTAATAAATCAATTTTCAAATTAGATTATGCTTTAGAATTTAATAAATTGGGGGTGACTAATTTAATTAGTCTAGCAATTAAACTATAGTGAAGAAATATCTTAATATAATAATTTTATCAAGCTTGTTTTCAATAGGATTTGAAGCTATCAATATATTTAACTCTCCTAGTGATTTAGCATTGTCTGGCGCTGGTGTTGCAAGTAGAGAATTAATTTATAATAGTCCAGCAGTTCCAAAAGTATCTAGCCCTAATCTTTCTTTCTCAACAAATAGATGGTTGCAAAATTTCACTGGAAATTCATTTGCATTTTCTTCTGGCACATATAGATTTAGGTTTAATAGTATTGGAGTAGATGATATTAATGTATATGATGATATTCCTTCAGAGTCTCCCCTAGATGTAATTAGTTCTCATTATTTAGCATTTGGTCTATCAAAGAGTTATACACTAAATAATTATATTTTGGGCGTAGGATCAAATATTCAATACACTCAGCTATTTACTGAAAATAAATTTGCTATTTCATTTGACTTGGGACTTAAAAAAAATATTTCCGATAAAATTAGAGCTGGTATCTTAATTGAAAATTTATCATCTGATAATATAGATTTACCTTTAAATAGTACTGTAGGCCTTTCTATCTATAGTAAAAAAATTCAAACTGAGATATTATTTGACTATAATTATTCAACTATCCATAATAATGGTTTACATTTAGGCGTTATTAATAAAAATAAATATCTTACATTGAATTTTGGCTACTCACTTTACGAATCAAGAACAACTATGTCATCAGGAATTAAATTTACAATTAAAGAAAAATATAAGTTTATTTATTCAATTTTATCCTTAGAAAATTCAAATTTAGGACTTTCACATTATTTTGGACTAGAAATATCAATTTAATCCATTGAGGAATTTCATTTAATTTCTTAATATATAAGGATAATTATTCCCATTATATAAAGGATGTAGATATGCTAGTTACAATTATAACCTTAGTTTCATCAATTTTATTTTCTCAATCACTATTTTTTTCAGAGTATGCTGAGGGTACTTCTAATAATAAATATTTAGAGATATATAATCCGACTTCAGAATCGATTGATCTGTCTGGGTATGCATTTCCTAGTACTGCAAATGCACCTTCTACTCCAGGTATGCATGAATATTGGAATGAATTTGATAGCGGTTCTACAATAGCTCCCGGTGATGTATTTGTAATATGCCATGGCTCATCAGACGCATTGATTTTAGCTGAATGCGATCAATATCACACATATCTTAGTAATGGGAATGATGGTTATTGTTTAGTTTCAGGGCCTGAGAGCTCATATGATATTATAGACTGTGTAGGAGATTTTAATGCAGATCCTGGAAATGGGTGGGATGTTGCTGGTGTTTCTGAAGCTACTAAAGACCATACTCTAGTAAGAAAAGAAAGTGTAACTAGTGGAAATCTTGGTGATTGGACTGCATCTGCTGGAACTGATGCAAATAATTCTGAGTGGGAAGTTTATGATGTTAATACTTGGGATTACTTAGGTTCTCATAATTCAGGTGGTTCAGGAGATACTGGTGGTGGAGATAGTGGGATCCCAGTAGCCGATGCTGGACAAAATCAAATTGTTGATTTTTCTGCATCTGTAACTTTAGATGGGTCAGCCAGTTATGATAGCGATGGTATTATCCTTGGATATAGTTGGAATCAAGTTTCAGGTCCAAATGTTAATGTGGATAACTATGAACAGGCTGTTATTTCATTTAATGCACCATCTGACTACTGTGTACTCGAATTTTCTTTGCAAGTGTTTGATGATGAGTTTAACTATTCAACTATAGATTATATTACAGTTACCGTGGGAACTGTAAGTATATATGACTTTCAATACACAGAAGAACAAGGTCAATATTGTTATGAAAGCGATATGGATGGTCAAGAAGTGACAGTTTCAGGGGTTGTAACCCATGTAAAGTCAGGCTCTTATCCAAATTTCTTTCTTCAAGACCCAGAATGTGATGATCTATGGTGTGGCGTTTATGTTTATGATACTTCAGTAGATACTCAAGTTGGAGATATTATAAGTGTAACAGCTGAAATTGAAGAATATTATAGCATGACAGAATTGGTTAATGTTTCATCTTATTCAGTGATTTCTTCAGATAATAATGTATCTTCAACATTAATATCAGCTTCAGATCTTGGAATTGAATGCTCTATGTCTGGAGAGCAATATGAAAGTATGCTAGTAGAAATTAGAAATGTTAGTTTTGATTCGGTCGATGAGTTTGGTAATTGGACTGTTAGTGATAATAGCGGTACGGTAATGGTTGACGATTATCATTTTGACGGTACTTTTCCTTCTATATCAGCTGGTGATAGTTTTGATTGTGTGACTGGAGTTGTTGCATATAGTTATGGGGAATTCAAAATTTACCCAAGAAATACTGATGATTTTAGCTGTAGTGGATGCGTATCCAATGGAGATGTAAATTCTGATACTAATGTTGACGTGCTTGATATTGTATCTATAGTTGCTTATGTTCTAGGTAATAGTGAGTTTGATTCAAATGAACTTTGTATTTCAGATGTAAATCAAGACACTAATGTCGATGTACTTGATATTGTTTCTATTGTGAGTTCAATATTAGGAAATAGATAGTAAGTTGAAAAATAAATTTATTTTCTTTTTAACTTCAATATTAATTGGTGTATGTCTATCTAATACTAATCATCTAGTTTTTTCAAGAGTCACAATTGCTCCTACTGAAGCTGAGTTTGTCAGTATATACAACCCTACAAATGATAATATTAATTTATCAGATTACTACATAACAGATTCTGATCTTTATTACAATCTCCCTTCAAATGAGAATTTTTGGAATGAAAATCAAGGTCAAACCCTACAAGATTTTCTTGCAAGGTTTCCAGATGTGTCCATAGCTCCTAATGATTCATTAACATTAAGCTTTCAGGAAGATAGTGTTTTTAATTCATATTATAGTTTCGATCCAGATTTAAATATATACGATGATATGATAGATTTAGGTGGTACAATTTCTTGTAGTTGGAGTGAAAACTGTACAAATAATTTTGAATTACTTCATGATAATTCGGAGGTTCTTGTCTTATTCTATTGGGACGGGCAAGAATCCTCACCCGTTAAAGATGTTGATTATTTTCTTTGGGGTGGGAATAGCCATGCCATTGATAAAAGTTTAATTGACGGATATTCTAGCGATACTCCAATTGAGAATCAAGAATCACAATTTGCTCATGGTCAAGATTCTACATTTATTCGTATAGATTTAGAAGAAGGTTCTGAGACTCAATTAGGTTCCGGAAATGGTATCTTTGGAGATGATGAAACTAGTGAAAATTTACTTAGCACATGGGGTATTATTAAATCTCCAGAATTCGGTTGTACAGATCCCCTAGCAGCCAATTACAGTCCCTATGCAGTTTATGATGATGGTACTTGCTGTTCAGGTGAAATAATTGATGGGGTATGTAACACATCTATTTATAGTATCATTAATAATTGCTCTTATGGTTCTGATGAAATTATAACATGTGCAGATTCGTATAGTTTAACTTCTAGTGTGGCTCAAGAGTGTCCTTTGTATGAAAAAACTGTAACTGCAACTGGTATTTTAGTAGATTATTTTGATGTTACTCCTTATGGAGGTCCGCACTCTTTTACAATCTCTGATCAAGATGGATATCGCATAGAAATATCTATTTGGCCTGATAGTAATGAATATCAAAATGGATTTGACATAACTTTAACCGAATTAAATAAGTTACGTAATTTTCCATATGGGAATTATATAATCCAAGTAACTGGGACTGTGGGAGTATTTTGTGGAGATGATACTCAATTAGATATTCAAACTGATTGGGATATTACAGTTGAGTATGAAAATGATATTACTATCATTGAAGAGATTGGAGGGTATTTTGTTGAAGATAATTCTATATCAGAAACATCAATTAACCCAGAGCCAGTAGTCTTAATCCCTTCACTGGGTGAAACACTCGATTACACATATACACATCCGACAAACTCAAGAGTAATTATCAGAATTTTTGATTTATCTGGAAGAGTAATTACAACTTTAGTTGATAAGTATTCAGAAGATGGAGGAACGTGGTTTAATGGAATTAATCCTGTCGATCCTAGCAATCCAGAATCATGGATTAATTCTGATAGATCTTCATGGGATGGAAGAGATCATCTTGGACAAATTGTAAGTCCAGGAACATATCTTATGCATATAGAATCCTATAATTTTGATAATTCTAAAACAGCTGTAGATATAGCTCCAATTGTGATAGGTGTTGCTAAATGAAAAAATATTTAATATTTATAATTTTTATTGCAGCTATATTCTCTCAAAGTCTTAGCAGCTATTCATTTAATTCTTCTGTTTCAAGCTCCCTAGCTGGAACAGCAGTATCCAATAGATTAGGAATTTGGTCTGTTTACCATAATCCCGCATTACTGGTTGAATCTGAAAATAATAGTGCTTCAATAGGATATTCAAATTTATATAATCAGAGCTTTTTACCTTTATCTAATTTTGGTCTAGTTATAAGAACTAATAAAATAAATCTTGGAATAAAATTTTCAAATTTATCTGTAAAAAATCAAAACATTGATTTACTCAAGGAGAGTTTATTTGGTGTATCTTCTGGAATCTATCTACTTAATGATAATAACTCATCTCTTGCGATGGGAATTACAGGGAATTTATACATGATTGATTTTGGTCCATCAGCTGGAAGCCTAGGAGATGGGTCTAATGGATTAGATAGTGATCCAATAAGCTCTTTGGGTATAGATTTAGGTTTTCTCGGAGTATTAAGAGATAAAAATAGATTAGGAGTTTTTATTAAAAATATCAATTCTCCAACGATAGGAGGGGGATTTTCAAATCAAAATTTACCTAGAGTTTTTCATATTGGATTGACTACTATTCCTAATAATTTCATGGAAGTTTCTTTTTCAGCAGAACAATTGCTAGGATATCATAGTACGCAATATAGAACTGCTTTGCAATATAAATTAAATAGATCTTTGCAATTAAATACTGGAGTTCAGATTAATCCAAATAGATTTGGTATTGGTTTTTCATATCAAAAAAATAGCTTTAATATTTCTTATGGCTATCTCACTCATCATGTGCTACCAGGGACTCATCAATTTAATTTTGGTATAAATTTTTAATGAAAATATATATAATATTTTTTTCTTTATCGATGATAATTGCTCAAGAAGCCATAGTAGATTCGACGGGTGAGGTTACACTAATAAAAAAGAGCACTCAAGACCAAAGTGAGGTTAATTTTTTTACATCATCATATAAACTAGAAAGATGGTTACAGAGTGAAGGGAATTCAGAAGGATTATCTGATACTTGGCTTGATAGATACTTTGAGCCAAGAGATATTAATAATATGAATTATGATGATATTTTATCATTGCCTAATATTTCACCTATCGATGCGAATGCTGTATTATTGCAAAAAAAAAGAGGTCGTATTAATGGTACGTTTGAGCTAAAGAATTCTCCAGGTATTAGTTATTATGGTTATAAAAATTTAATTGATTTTATAGATTTCAATCCTAAGCAGAATAACCAATTCCACTTAAGAGTTTCATCATCAATTAAAACGACCCCCATAACTACAAATCCAGATAGCGATGGGCAAACTATGGATTATTATTATTCTGATAATCCTGAACAATTTCATAGAGTTAGCTCTTCTTATCTTTTTAGTGAGAATCAATCTTCAATCAAAACTGGTTTTATTTTTAAACAAAGTATGGGCGAAGATAACAATGTGTATACTGATAAAAAGTTTATTGAATTTTCTTACATTCCAATTTTTAATTCTAAGCTTCGAATTGATAAAATAATTTTGGGTAACTTTAATGCTTCTTTTGGTCAAGGTATTGTTATGGAGAATACGGATTATTTTAGCCCTAGAAGAAGTGGATATGGTTTTTCTAAAAGGAATAGTGGTGTAAGTTCAGACCTAACTCGAAGCTCTCAGTATGTATTTAATGGGATTGCATTTCAAATGTCGAATGAAGGTTTTAGATTTAGTTATTTTAATTCAGTGGCACCAAGAGATGCAATAATTAATCAAGATTTAGAATCTTTTTCAAGTTTAATTGTAATGCACCCGCGATTAGAGTGGGGTATAAATCAAGATAAAACAAAAATTTATAGTAGTCTTTTATCTTCTGTTGAAGAAAAAACTGTTGGGTGGAATGCAAGGTTAGGTAAGGGTGCAAATTTTGTAGGAGTCACTTTTTATAGAAGTTTATACGATAAATACATAGTCCCTCTACCAATAGAAACTATTTTAGGATCTCCTACTGATATGAATCCTGAATATGACACTTCTGACTTTGATGAATATTCTGGAGATGCATTTTATCTTAGTTACATAACTAATTCAGCGGACCCTGAAATTGCTGCAATGTATCATAATGCTCCTAATTATATTTTAAGTTCTTGGAATAAAGCAAAGTCTTTTAGAAAAGTTATTGGTTTAGATTTTTCTAAAACTTTTAATAACATTGTTTTTCAGGGCGAATTTGCAGAAATGCCAAAGTATAATTGTCTTGGATTAACAAGCAATCTTATTAGTGATAATAGCTTTAGCAATATTTTAAAAGAACAATTTGATTGTATCAAGGATTCAGTACTTAGTTTCGGTAATGCTCCAAGTGCAATGGTCCTAAATGCTTATACGCAATATGATAATGTAAATTTTTTAATTCTATATAGAAATTATGATTTAGAGTTTGATAATCCATATCAAAGGTCATTTTCTAATTATCAACGGTATAAAACATCTATCTTTGAGGATACCTATTGGTTAGAGGACCCTGTTTATGGATTTTTATATTCTGGAAACCCACAGCCACAATCTGAAGAAGGTATTTATTTTTCATCTAGATATCAAATTCATAGATCAATAGTTTTAAGATATGAATTAGATACATGGAATAGAAAAGCAGATAATACAAAATATTATAGAACTGTATATAATTTTGAGTGGAGACCTGTATTTAATTATAGAATTTACATTAGACAAAAGTTTTCAGGTCGTGGTCAATATAATGTTTTTCATCCTAGTCCATTTGATTCTAGGGAAACTAGAGTTAGGTTGGTATTGAGACTATCTAATTTTGATAATATTGAACTATTGTATGGCAGGGGATATACCACTTTTTCTCCTAGACCGAGGTTAACTGATAATCCTATTTCTTCTGAAATGTTGGTTGGTGATATTGGTTCTCCTGATGTCACTTTAGGTTTTTCATTTACTCATAATTCTGATAGTAAGTTAACAATTAAAGGTGGAAGTACATTTATTAAAGGATTTATATGGTATATTGAAGATACTGATTTTAGAATATTTGATTCTAATAAAGGGGCTATTCATAATTGGGCATCAATTAGATTGAGACCAACAAATTCTATGTCTGTTTATTTAAAATATTCTTTTACAAATTATTTTGAAGATACAACAATAGCTGAGTCTCAAACTCAGTCAGGGTACTGGATATCAAACCCTACAGTTAATAATAGACAATCAGATTATAAAATTCAGGTCAACTATGCATTCTAAACTACTTATATCATTTTTTCTAAGTTTTATTTTTTCACAAAGTTATTATGAATCAGCAACCGGTAGGAATTTCGATTCATATAGTGCTCTTTCACTATCAATGGCATCAAGCTCTCAAGTTGTTGAAACATCTGGATTTAGTATATTATCCAACCCTTCAAATTTATCAAGGAATGGAGATAGTGGTTTTATTATTAGTGGTTCAAATTTTATTGATTCTAATTTTGAAAGAAGAGGTCTTATAGTTAAAGACTCTTTTGGAGATTTCCTAGCTGAGTCTGATTATGTTAAAAATTCTAAGATATACAATTATAGTGGTATAGGAATTCGATACAATCAAATTGTCTTTAACTATCTTAATGCAGGATTAGGGTTAACTATTGCTCCTTTTAAGACATATAATTTTTCATATCAAGAAGAAGTTAGAGGCCAACTATCATCGAATGATGGACAAATTTTTTCAAGGGATCCATTGCTTGGCTATCATAGATTTTCATCGAAAGGATGCCAAAATGTTATAGGGTTAGGCTCTTCTTTAGGCTTTGAAACTAATATTGATATCGAAGCTTCTTTTGGATTTTCATTTAATACAATAATGCCAGGAAATATAATTGAAAAAGCACAAGTTGATACTTCATTGGCAATTGGAAGTATAGTCATGGAGGATAGTAATAAACTTTCAAGTTTACCTAATTATAATATTGAGTATGATTTGGGAGAATCTAGCTATTTTATAATTGGTAGTAATTTGGTCTACAAAAGATATCTGCTTGCTTTATCATATCAAAGTAATTCCACTATAAGTAAAAATACTGATGGTCAAAATATTTTGGAAGAAATTTCTAATTTATATAATTCTAATGAACTTGGAGAAAACATATTAGAACATTATAATTCAATAAAGTTATCAAATATTGACAATCCAGAAAAAGTAAGTATAGGATTCGCTATATTAGATAAGAACAGTAGTGGATATAATTTTGTAGTTAATTATGAATCGAATAGATATGGTAGTGGTAGCAATTTATTTTCAGGAAATAGAATTAGTGTTGGTCTTGAACATTATATGAGTAATGGTATCCCATTAAGATTTAGTGTTGGATATAAAAAATCTCAATTTTCACCATATATTTCATCGATAACATCCTTTAATGCTGGTAGCAGCTTGAGACATAAAAATCTTATTTTTGACTATGGACTTCAGTATATTCATTCTAGATATAATTATCCAGATTTGTTCCTAGTTGAAGGAGAATTTAGGCCAGACCTTGATGTTGTAAATGATTCAAAAATAATTTTACTTAGCACCCTAACTTATAGTTTTTAGATAAATTTGTTAATATTCAAAAATATTATAATTCTTTTATCATTTAGTTTTCTTCTAACTAAAGAAATCAGCATTGACCTTATTTCTACGAATGATATCCATGGTTCAATTTCAAAGCAAAAAGCTTATTTTATGAATCCCAAATTTGCTCCAACAATTGTTGGTGGTTCAGGACTATATGAATATATAAAAAATACTATTGATATGAAAAGTTCATTGATTTTTGATGGAGGAAACTTTTTTCAAGGACATCCGATTTCAGATATAGATAAAGGAAAAACAATCATAGATTTTATGAATAAAGTAGGTTATACAGCTGCAGTCCCAGGCCCTTATGATTTTATTTACGGATCTAGAAATTTAAATTATTTAGTAGATAGTTCAGAATTTCCATTTTTAATAAGTAATCTAATATGTAATGATTGTGATTTAGTCAGTAAAAATTTTAAAAAATATATAATTAAAGAGATAAATGGAGTAAAGATTGGAATTCTTGGTATCGTTGATGCTGATTTAAAATCAAAAGTTTTATCTACCAACATAATGAATATTGAAGTAAGTGGTGTTAAAGAAAGTCTAGATTATTGGGTTCCTTTGATAAAAGATGAAGTCGATGTAGTTATTGTTCTTACTAGTACCGGAATACCTTGGGATAGAGAAGATGTATATAATGAATTTATTCAAAAAATTATAGATAAAAATGAAATTGATTATAAAAACTTAAATGCAGTTGAGATGGGATACTTTTCTAATGATGTTGATATAATTGTCTCCGGAGGATTCAGTAAAGGCTATCGAACTCCTTGGACTGATCCAAATACTGGAGTTGACATTGTGCAAAATTATGGAAATGGGACTTCATTTGGTCATTTGAAACTTATCATTGAAGACAATAAGTATAAAAGATTTGACTATGTAATTAAAAATAATTTCTCACAAACGTTATTAGCAGATGATTTTGCTGAAAACAAAGATTTAAGTGATTGGATACAAGATAAAAATAATTTAGCATTAGAAAAATTATACAAACCTTTAGATTTAAATTTTTATGAAGTTGATGGGTCAATAAACCAAGTTAATAAGAATTTAAATGAAGATAATTGGAATTTCCCTGAATTGGGTAATGATGAAAATTTTGAAATTATTACATGGAATTGTGAATTTTTCCCAACAGCAGATGAAAAAACTATAAATGCATTAAGTGAAGCGATTCATGATATGGATGTTGACGTTATAGCTTTCCAGGAAATAAAAATGGTTGGATGGTTTGGTCGGCTTATGGAAAAACTTCCTAATTATGATTTTGTAATTTCAAAACATTCGTCGTTTATGGATCAAGCAATAATTTTCAAAAAACATGAATTTAAGTATATAAGAGATATTGAGCCATTTGCAGAAAATGATTATAATTTTGCAGGACGTCCTCCATTGAGGTTAGACTTATTTAGATATGCTGATTCATTGCATTATAGTATTGTTAATTTGCATATGAAATGTTGTGATTCTGGATTAAATAGAAGAAAAAATGCATCTCAAATGTTATATGATTATATATCTAATGAGATAGATTCAGGATATAGTAATTTTATTGTACTTGGAGATTGGAATGATGACCTAAAAGATAATTATGGAGAACATTGTTTTGATCCATTTTTTAATGATAGTAGATTCTATTTTGTGACACAAGATATTGTTGATGATATGTCACAGGCTTCATATCCTAAAGAACCTTATTATAGTTTTCTAGATCATATTTTAGTAACCAGAAGTTTTCTAGATGATAAAGATTATCTAATTAAAACTATTAGAATGGGTGATTACATGGGTGGATTTAATAATTATGAAAAACTAATTTCTGATCATCTCCCAGTACTTTTATCATTTTAATGATATGATTTTTTTTATAAATACGATTAAGAATTTATCTTTATATATCTTCTTAACAATTTCTATCTCATCTGCACAAAAACAGTATTCTGATTTAAACGCTATGCTTAATGAGGTTGAACCATTTCAAGATCAAATAAATGAAGGATTTTTAAATGTCATAAAAGATAATAGTAAAGTGACATCAATTTTTTGGTTTGATCAAGACAGTACAAGATTTACTAAACTTTTTCATTATGATANAAATGATGATTTATATCTAATAACAGAATTGAGAGATGATTTAATTNTCAAAGAAGTTAATTTTNATNAAACTAAAATTTCTGATAGATTTATNAAATATCTCTATGGTGNAAGTTTTGAAGCAAATGAAGACTATGTTACNGAAATAATTTATAATAATGCTAATCTTCCAATTTCCTATTATATAGAATCAAGTAGAAAAGATTATATAGGCCATATCACTTTAAATTATGATGATAAAAATCATATTATTAGAGAAGCATGGTTTAAAGGATCAAAAAAAATCAGGCAATTCCTAAAATAGGTGCTTTATTATAAATAGATTGATAAATTATATTATGAAATCATTAAAGTATTATTTTAGTATATTTATTTTAACATCTTTATTTTTTTCCCAATCAGAGCAGCCATATCCACCTCTTGATTTAGTGACTATTCCTACTAGTGGGACATTACCTAAAGGATCTTTTACTTTGGAATCACTTCTTATAAAAGATGGAGGAATTGTACCAAAGTTATCTGTTGGAATTACAGATAATTTTTATATAGGCTTATCATACGGAATTCAAGATTTCATAGGTGAAGAAAAGTTGAATTTTAATAAACCTATGCCAGAGATTCAAATTAAATATAGAATTTATCAAGAGACTGAGACTATCCCAGCCATTGTACTTGGTTTAGATACACAAGGCAAGGGAAGGTTCTTGACTCGATATCAAAGTGGTAATAATGATATTGAAAATTTTGCTAGATATGAACAAAAAGCGTGGGGATGGTATTTAGTTGCTAGTAAAAATTGGGACTTAGCTGGAAATACAGGGATTCACATTGGACTCAATAGAAATACATGGGAAACGGATCCAGTGGAAAGCAATAATCCTAATACTATATTTAAAGATAATGACCTTAATTTATTTTTTGGATTAGATAAAGAACTTAATAGAAGCTTTTCATTATTATTGGAATATGATTTTGCTTTAAATGATAATGATCCAGAAATCGGGTATGATTTATTTGGAAAAGGTAAAGGATATTTAAATGCAGGTCTTCGTTGGATGGTAGGTAAAAATATAATGTTAGAAATTGATTTTAATGACATTTCAAAAAATTATGTGAATGATCAAACTCCAAACAATGAAAAAGAATATTCAAATAGAGAGTTAAAGATTATTTATTTTGAAAAATTTTAATTTTTGGAGTTTGAAAGTGATGTATACATTCATTAGAGTTTTATTAGTTTCTTCTTTTTTATTTTCTGTTAATTCTAAAATTGATCAGCTACAAGAAGAAAGTAAATTTCAAGAAGCTTTAAAGCTTTGTGAAGATAATTATAATGATAATGATGTAGACTTGCTTTGGAGATTAGCTAGAGCTTATTTTGATATTGCTGATCAGACTTCTAATATAGATATAAAAAAAAATAATATAGATAAAGCACTACCATATTCTAAGAGAGCATTAGAAATAGACCCGAACTCGGCAAAAGCTAATCATTGGTACGCAGTTATAATAGGTCAGAAAGGTTTGCTTGAGGGAACAAAGCAAAAAATTCTTAATTCCTATGATGTAAGAGAATATGGTCTAAAAGCAATTAAACTCGATCCCCAATATGATGGGACACATCATTTGATGGGGAGATGGCATTACAACGTTGCAGATTTAGCTTGGTATGAAAGAACAATTGCCAGTGCTATATATGCTACTCCTCCAGAAGGGACATTTGAAGAGGCAATAGAATATTTTGGTAATGCGATAGACACCAATCCAAATGATTTAAGACATTATCTATGGATGGCTAAATCATTATATAAGATAAGTGAATATGAAAAAGCAAAATCTATATTAGATGAAGCATCAAAAATTGAAGTTAAGAATGAAAGCGATAAAATACTTATAAACCAAATAAAAGAATTATATTCTAAATTATAAATTGGATATTTCATATCTTACAAAATTAATAAAAGATGAATGTCTATCAGTTGGTTTTTCAAAAGTTGGAATTGCTGAGGTAAAATATTATCCAGATGATAAATTGTATTTAGAAAATTGGTTAAAAAAAAATCGTAATGCTTCCATGAATTGGATGAAAAATAATCAAGAAAAACGAACTAATATTTCTAACTATTACTCTAAATCTAAATCTGTTATTTCTGTTGCATTAAATTATTTTAATGGAAGTTCAAGAGAAGATTATCCAGCACCTTATATCTCAAATTATGCAAGTGGGGTTGATTATCATATTATAATAAAATCAAAATTAAAGAAAGTTCTAGAAAAGATAAATAACCTTGACAGTTCTATTCATGGTTTCTATTGTGCGGATACATCACCTATCATGGAAAAAGCATGGGCTCAAAGAGCAGGTTTGGGTTGGATTGGAAAACATACAAATTTAATAACTAAGGAGTTTGGTTCATGGGTTTTTTTAGGAGAATTGATTATAAATAAGACTCTAAATTATGATAATGAATTTTCTCAAGATTTATGTGGAAATTGTAATTTGTGTATACAAGCTTGTCCTACAGATGCTCTAGTCGATTCATTTCAACTAGATGCAAATAAATGTATATCATATGTAACAATTGAAAAACGAGGAGAGTTTGAAGAAGAAAATAAAATTGATTTAAATGATTGGATATTTGGATGTGATATTTGCCAGGATGTATGTCCATGGAATATAAAATTTTCAAGTAGCACTACAGAAGAAGATTTTAAAGATAGATTTAATTTGAAAGGTAAAGATTATAATTACTGGGAAAAATTAGATGAAGAAGAATTCAGAAAAATTTTTAAAAATAGTCCAGTAAAAAGAACTAAATTTAGTGGACTAAAAAGAAATATATTATTAGCAAAGGAGCAGAATCAAAATGATTTATAATACTGATAAAATTTTAGAAGATTTTGATGGTACACTACCAATTTTTTCTATTTCTAATTTTGTAATGTTTCCTCGAACCTCATACAACTTTAATATTTTTGAACCACAATACAAAGATATGATTACAGATATCCTTAAATCAAATAAATTGTTTTCAATAAATAACAAGATTAAAAGTAAAGATTCAAAAATTTGTTCAACAGGTACGCTCTGTCAAATTATCGAATCCAAAAAATTAGATAATGGTAATTATGAAATCATTGCTTCAGGTTTAAAAAAAATAAAGATTATTAATTTTCTAGACAATCAAAAAAAAGATTATGATTCAGCAACTGTTGAAATTATTGAAGAAAATGATGTGATTAATGATGAAGAATTAAAGCGAAAAAAATTAATAAATAAATTTTTGACTTTAGTGTCAAGTGGTCAAGAAAAATTAAACCCAAGTGTTATAGATGCATCTATGATTTCATCAGAAACTCTAACGAATCTTGCATCATTAATTCTTCCCTTAAAAAGCGATGATAAGCAAAAATTACTAGAGTTAAATGATATCCAATTAAGGCTTGAAGTATTATGTCAATTTCTTGATAGTGAGTTAAAGGTTGAAAGCGATTTAGTTAATTTTAATCAAATTATTCCTACAAATATTAGATGGAATTAATTTAATCAACTTTAAATGTAATTGTTTCTCCTGATATTGCGCCAAAGGCTCCTATTACAACTTCTCCAGTTCCATCCTCTCCAAGTCTTAAATTACTCCTCACTGGATCCTTAAGATCTAGCTGAGAAAAAAAGTAGTAATTCTTATAACCTTCTGAAAAAGTATACATTCTATATTGATAACATCCTATATCTTCAGTTGTGCTAGATACTACAACTTCATTATTAGAAAAAATGGTTGGATTATTACCAGAAGGGAAGTGGTTCGTTTCATCAGATGGAGGGTATGCAACTGCTGGATGTCCATGATAGTATGTCCAATTTTCATAAGGTCCACCAAATGGGAAACAACTAAAGTATGGATCAAAATATTGCACAGATTGATAAAAGGTATTTTGAGATACAAAGTACAGTAAATTATTTTCGTATAAATTAAAATTGATATTATCAATCTTAAAATTTTCTAAACATTCGTATATATTTTCGGCGCTAGTGCACTGACCTATATTTTGATCATTAAGATCATCTTCATTTACGAATACTACTGGATATGGTATCATCTCAGTTCCCACATTTGTAATAATATCATCTCCACATTCTATATAAAGAGAATAGTTGTCATCTTCATAATGTGAAAAAAAATCTTCATCGCAATTTTCAGGAATCCATGCTCCATAATCATAATATAAGTCATTTAAATCAGTTAGATCAGTTAATGATTCTTCATCTTGACAGCTAGCATCATTTATAAATTCTAATAGTCCGGATCCTTCATATATTGTTCCAGCGGCTTCACTATATACGAAGTTACAGGTTTGTTCATTGTAATTAATTTGAACTTTATCACAATTCAATTCATGTATATCGCTAAATTCAGTTATTTCTTCAAGATCATCTACATTGGGCTCACCACAATCTGTTATACCGTTACCTTCACCTTCACTATTTTCTGTGTAGCAAGGATCATCTTCATCTGCACCAAAATCACAGTTTTTATTTTCATCTGTTGGATCACCAATTAAACCATCAATCCCAACATCATCTATAATTGACCATGATAAATCATATATATTATTTACACAGTTTTCTTGATTAATAATACTTACATCACAGTATCCATCAATAAATGGATTAGAATCCAACCATAGAGCTCCTAAACTATTACAATCATCAATAGTATTGGGACAATTATTTGTTTTACAAATACATCCAGATCCAACCCAGTTATCATTATCATCTATACAGTTGAAAAGGCTTTCATCGTCTATTGAAATTGTTTTGTCTATACGAATTATAGCTGTTTTATCATCTGGAAGCATTAGTGCTTCAATTCTATACTCCTGTTCAAATTCACCAAATTCAGATGTGAATTCAGTTATATCAATTTCTTCAATACATGAATAAAAAATTATTGTAGATAGTAATAAAAATAAATATTTATAGCTCAAAATTAACTCCAAACGTAAAAATTAATGGAAACATGCTAACAGCTGAAACTTTTGAAGGTGATGAATAATGATTCCAATTATAAAACAAAACGTTAAAGTTATTAGTTATATTAACAACTTGGAATTTCCATTGTACGGGTTTTTTTAAAATACGTCCATCTCTAGTTAAACTTACATCTGCCCTGAAATACATCGGGTATCTTGTACTATTTTTACTACCATAAATATTAGACAAATATGCGTAAGGTTGCTCAAGGCTCCCATATTGCTCTGCGCTAGTGTAAAAAGATTTTCCAATTACTGGTGTATATGGTGCACCACTTGATAATACACCTGTAAATCCTAAAAATGTGTTTTTCTTTTCACTTAGTTTATAATTAAGTACAAAGTTCATTGAGTGAGGTTTACTATAATTTGAAGGATAGTTTTCAGAGTCTTCTTGTATGATACCATCTTTGTTTAAATCAATCTCTCTATTTATAAATGAGTATGAATATCCCACCCATCCGTTAATTTTATTATTATTGAATTGGTATAATAACTCAATACCAGAATTTTGACCTTCACCAGATGTGAAAAAAGACGATTCATCTGTAATATCTGTGTATACAACACTTAAATCATATAGCGTAGAATAAGGTTTATAATACATTTCAATTGTAAATATATTACCATCGGAAATCCAATATTCTAGACCTAATACGAAATGCTGATTTGCTTGAGGAAGTTGATTTTTTCCTATTGCTTGCCAAAAGTCAACGAGCCGAAGTAGTTCTTCATCTTGGTTAATTGTAAACATGAATTGTGAAAATTTGCCCCACATTAATTTTAATGCTAAGTCAGAATTAAGCATAGTTTTAATGCCAAGTCGAGGATCAAAAATAATGTCTTTATAATAACTTGATTTTGATATTCTCATTCCAATATCAAAAGAAATAATTGGATTAGGTTTCAATAAAGCCTTTAAATATCCACTATTAATATTTGGATTTTCATCATTACTATATGTTTGTTGATCTGCAAATTCCTCTGAATAGGTCATTTTAAGATATTTTGCTTCCCATCCAAACTCCAAATCAAATTTATCATTTACAAAATATTTAATATCTTGATTTAAACTGATATCTCTCACATTATTATCAAGGATATAATTTAAATCTGCTACAAATGTTGTATCATTAGGAATTGAATCATTTTCTTCACAAAATTCATCAACATCATCTTGAATTGATGAGAAATCAATTTCAAATCCAACATCAAAATTATATTCTGTTTTAGACAATATTGTTTGAACTGTATAATTAGAATTAGGGAAGTAATTCCAAGCCAAACTTTTAGTATTATTTATCCAATTCCAATCGAATTTTACTGATGGAAAATCATCACTAGTTATGTCAACCTTAAGATCATCTGAGCCATTAAATTGACTGTAAATGAACTTATTATATTTAAAAGGAGTAGTTTGAATTTTAAAATGAGTATCCCAGAAATAATATATGAAAGGATTATCATTATCTTGTATTCTGTTATATGCAGTCACAAAAGTATCAAAATAAGTTCTTCTTCCAGTGAAAATCCAAGACCCTTTGTATACTGGACCTTGTGCTGAAATTTTTGAAGATAAAAGGCTTACATCTGCCTTTATATCATTATAGTCCCAATATTTTTTTATTTTCCAAGAATCTGGTAGTCTTCCTTTTTTTGAATTTCCTTCTTTTGAAGTTATTGAAAGAACTGAAGATAATCTGTTTCCATATTGAGCAGGAAATCCCCCTGCTAAAAACTCAGTATCAGATATTAAGTCTGCGTTAAAAGTAGAGAAAATTCCTCCCACATGATATGGATTATATATTTGAGTTCCATCAAGAAGAATTAAATTTTCATCAGGGCTTCCACCCCTTACAATTAAAGCAGCATTAAAGTCATTTGCTGAAGTAACACTAGGAAAATATTGTAAAGTTCTAAAAATATCAGACTCTACAAATGCAGGAATCATTTTTATTTCTTCAGAAGTAATATTAATTCTACTTACTTCTACGTTTTCTTCAAATCTAGTACGCTCACTTGAGATGCTAACTTCATTAAAATTAATTGCTTCAGCAGTTAGATTAACATTTATTCTTTTATTATCAGAATCAATTGTTATTAACTGGTTATAAATTTGATATCCAATTATTGAAATATTAAGATTGTATTTACCGGGATCGACATTAGTAAGTATATAATATCCATCGATATCAGCAGTAGTTCCTTTAAGAATTTTATCCGAATCTAGGTAGCTAATAGTAGCTGTTGTGAAGGGTATAGGTTCACCATCATTTGAATCTTTTATAAAACCTGATATACTAAATGAGTATAAGGAAGAAATTAATAAAAATAGTAATTTTATTCTGAGAAAATTATTTTGATAGGGGAAGGACACTTACTTGTTTCTTTGTTTTACCCTTTCTATGAAATTTAACTTTTCCATCAATTAATGAGAATAAAGTATCATCTTTTCCCCTAGAAACATTATCTCCTGGAAAAATTCTAGTTCCTCTTTGTCTTACTATGATTGACCCTGCAGTTATAGTTTGACCATCAGCAGATTTGACACCTAAAAAATTAGGTTTACTATCTCTTCCATTCTTAGTACTTCCTACACCTTTCTTATGTGCCATTATTTACTCTCTTTTTTTGAATTTGTTTTAGTTGTTTTGCCTTTTGAGCTCACTTTAGAATCTTTAGCTGTATCATCTTTACTACTTGTTTTAGCTACCTTTTTGGTCTTAGTCTGTTTTTTAAATTTATTAATTTTTACCATTGTAAAATCTTGTCTATGTCCCTTTTTTACTTGGTATCCTTTTCGTCGTTTCATCTTAAAAACTACAACTTTTTTATCTCTACCATGAGATAAAATTTCAGCGGAAATAGCCAATCCATCAATATAGGGACTACCAAATTTCTTATTCTTAGAATCATCTGTATATAGTATTTTTTCTAATTCAATTTTTTCTCCAATTTTTCCACCCAGGTAAGGAAATTTAAATTCTGAATTTTCCTCTACTAAAAATTGTTTTCCTTTATGTTCAACTAGTGCTTGCATAGTAATCCTATTTTTTTGCGAAGCAAATTTATCCTATTTATCTATCTCAAACAAGATTAAACTTCTTCAGTTACAAACTTTTTTTGTCTCTTTGAAAATACTTTAAATTGATGAGGAGCTAAATTCTCATCTACTTTTAGCTCAATTAGGAGCCAATTCTTCCACATAAATCCCTTTAATTCACTGTGTTTAGTTTCTTTGAAATGATCATAAACTTTTGGATTTAAATGAATAGCAAATCTTCTATCCCTAGATTTAGTTTTAAAAGTTTTAAGCCAACACTCTATACTTGTAAGCATAGTATCCTTCGATGGTATTAGTCCTAGTCCCTTGCAAGTAGGGCAATCTTCATATAATGTATGAAGGAGATCGAGACGTACTCTTTGCCTAGTCATTTCTAAAAGTCCAAAATTAGAGAATTCTGCTAGAGATACTTTTGCTCGGTCCCTTTTTAAATTATTTCGTAATTCATAATATACTTTTTTACGATTTTCTTCTTTCATTAAATCAATAAAATCAATGACTATTAATCCACCAATATCCCTTAATCTTAGTTGCTTTGAAATTTCTCTTGCTGCTTCTAAGTTTACTTTTAATGAATTATCTTCATGTTTTTTATTACCGATAAATCTTCCACTATTTACATCTATTACTACCATAGCTTCTGTATGCTCAATTGCTAGATGGCCACCACTTTTGAGCCATACTTTTGTTTTTAGAGATTTTTGAATTTGATTTTCAATATCATTTACTTCAAAAATAGAACCCTTTTTTTTGTAGTAGCTAAGCTTATCAAGATGTTTTTTATTTGTATTTTTAAGATAATCATAAATTTTATTATATGTTTTTTTACAATCAATATAAACTTTTGAAGTATCATCAGATAACAAGTCTCTTATAACTTGGTTGGGGGTTTCTTCATCTTTGTAGGCTAAGTAGGGTATTTCTTTATTTTTAGTGCTATTTAATTTTTCCCATTGTTGTAATGTTTTTTTAAGGTCTTTTTCTATTTCACTATCATTTTTACCTTCAGCACTTGTTCTTAAAATAATCCCAAAATTCTTTATTGATAACCTCTTAATAATTTCTCTAAGTCTTCTACGTTCATATTTATCAGAAATTTTCTTTGATATGCCAATGTAATTTTGATTAGGGACTAGTACAAGGAGACTACCTGCGAATGATATGTCAGTTGTCACCCTAGGACCCTTACCACTAAAGGGTTCTTTAATTACTTGAACAAAAATATTATCATTGATTTTTAAATCTTTTTCTGGGTCAAAAGTACTAGTTTGATTTGTTTTTTTTGAATTTTCATCATCGTCATCATCGGAGAATGATAAGTTTTTAATATTATCACTATTGCCAATTTCTGAAAATGGTAAAAATGAATTAATTTCATAGCCAATGTCAATGAAGGCCGCCTGCATACCAGGAATTACATTCTGAATTTTACCTTTATATATATTGCCTACCATTCTTTTATGATCGGCTATATCTATATAAAGTTCAACTAGAGCGCCATTTTCTAATATTGCTATACGCGTGCTTCCAATTGAGACATTTATATATATCTCTTTTGTATAAGTCACAATTTCCTCTGTAAGGTTATATTACTTGTATTTATTTTTTATGGAGAGCTTCTTGAAAAAAAAATTTTAAAAAATAAAAATGAAACTATAAAAAAAATAAACTAATTGAATTAACAACTCTCCAAAAATATCTATCGATTAAATTTATAAACAAAACTCAAATAAACAACATAAAATTATTTTGATAATCATGCTTTATAATCATTAATTTAAAGTGTAAAAAATGAAGGGGCTATGTCTTATATTATTACTGAACCATGCTTAAGTACATGTGGTACAGTATGTGTTGATGTTTGCCCCGTAGATTGTATCCATGGTCCAGATGACACAGAAGATTGTGGCCTGGAAGCGAAAAAAGAAGGATTTAATCCTGAAGGTAAAATGCTTTATATTAATCCTGATGAATGTATTGATTGTGGAGCCTGTGAACCTGAATGTCCTGTTGAAGCTATTTGTGAAGAAGACGCAGTGCCTGATGAGTGGATTGAATTCATTAAAATGAATTATGATTTTTTTGGTCTTGATTACAAAAGGTGAATTTGATTTTTAAAAAATTAATTATTTATGTTAAAACAAGATATAGTCGAACAATTAGGTAAAATAAAATATCCAGGATTTTCAAAGGATATAATTTCTTTTGGAATACTTAAAGATATAAAGATTTCTAATGATCTAATTAGTATAATTTTCTCACAACCGACCAACGAACAAGATATTTTAGATAAAATAAAGCAATCAACAATAAATGAAGTTTCATCTATTGATGATTCGAGCAGGAATATAGAAGTTACTTTTGTGCCATCTGAAAACTTAAATAAATCTAATGTTGTTAGTAAAAGAAATGGAAACATTAAAAACATAATAGCTGTATCAAGTGGAAAAGGTGGAGTAGGAAAATCAACTATAGCAGTTAATCTAGCTGCGGAATTAAGTAAAACATTTAAAGTAGGCTTATTAGATTTAGATATATATGGTCCAAGTCTCCCAACTTTAATAGGAAATAGTGATACCCCTAAAGTAATAGAAAATAATTTATTAGTTCCCATTGAAAAGTATAATATGAAATTCATGTCTTTTGGATTTTTGAATGCAAAAGATGACCCTGCGATTTGGAGGGGGCCAATGGTTTCAAAGTTAACACATCAATTTTTTGATAATGTTGATTGGGGACACTTAGATTTTTTGATACTAGATTTACCTCCAGGGACAGGAGATATACAATTAACATTAGTGCAAAAAATAGCACTTTCTGGAGCTATAATTGTAACTACCCCGCAGGATTTAGCGCATCAAGATGTTAAGAAAGGGTCAGACATGTTTAATAAAGTTAATACTCCGGTGATTGGAGTTGTAGAAAACATGTCATTTTATAATCTTAAGGGTAAGATTGATGGTTTTAATAATAAATCTATGAATTTATCTTTTGATAATTTAAGTAAAAATATTACAGTTGATGGTAATGGATACTTTGATTTTGATATTGAAATTTTTAAAGGCCGCTCTGGTAAAAAAGAAAGTTCTCGATTAGGAATTCCATTATTGGGCTCAATTCCTCTAGATCCAAATTTATCTTTACTATCTGATGAAGGTAAACCTTATGTATTTGAAAATGAAAATTCTTTGATTTCTAATATTTTTAAAGATATATCTGTAAATATTGAGAAAATAATCCAAATTAAAAATGATTGATGTAGTTATAAAAAAATAATGAAAAAATATCCTAGTCATATAGCGATCATTATGGATGGAAATGGAAGGTGGGCGAAACTTAGAAATAAGCCTAGAATTTTTGGTCACAAACGTGGAGTAGAGCGGGTTAGAGATATTGTGAAATACTGTAGAAATAGTTCTTATATTAATTTTTTAACTCTATATACTTTCTCATCCGAAAACTGGATGCGTCCCAAATTAGAAATAAATGCATTGATGAAGTTGATAAAAACAACAATAATTGAACAAATTGATGACTTAGTGAGTAATGGTATACAGATTAGAATAATAGGTGATATTGAATCTCTTCCTAAATTTGTTCATGAAAAATTAGTTGAAGCTATGGAATTAACTAAAAATAATGATAAATTAGTTGTAAATCTTGCTATAAACTATGGTGCAAGAAATGAAATTATTAATGCTGTTAAAATTATTTCAAAAAAAATTAAAAATAATGAAATTTCGATTGATGATATAAGCGAAGGTTTATTTAATGATAACTTATATACATCTTATAGTCCCTATCCAGATTTACTTATTAGAACAGGTGGGGAATCTAGATTGAGTAATTTTCTATTGTGGCAATTAGCTTATTCAGAAATTATAGTGAATGAAAAATTTTGGCCTGAATACAAAGTTGAAGATTTAAAATTAGATATAAATAAATTTTCCATAAAAGAAAGAAGATTTGGCAAAACAAGTGAACAAATTAATTATTAGAATATATTTATTACTATCTTTAATGATATCTTTTTCATTGGCTGATACATCTATAGCCCAGATTAATAGAATTAAGATTGAGGGTAATAAAAGATTATCAAATGATGACATTATTAGAATTTCAAATATTTTTCCAGGAATGCAGATTACAGCAGCAGGTGAGATACAACAAGGTATTAATAGACTTTGGGATCTTAATAGATTTAATGATATTAAAATAATTTTAGATAATGAAACCAAAGAAGGGATGGATTTAATTATTCAATTGGAAGAAGCAGATATGTTGAATGAAATTTTCATATCTGGAAATAAGAAGTTTAATAATAAAAAAATAAAAGATATAATTGAACTTGAAAAAGGTCAGATATTAACAGATAAAAGTATTTTTGAGTGCATTGTAAAGTTGACTCAGGAATATAAAACTAAAGGCTATCATAATATTGAAATTACTCACTCTATCCAAGAATCTAATTTTGAATATGCTTCAAATCTAACTTTAAAAATAATCGAAGGAAACAAATTAAAAATAAAAAATATTAATTTTAAAGGTAATAACTCATTTTCTGATAAAAAATTAAAAAGAATTTTTAAAAAAAATAAAGAAAAAGTATGGTATTTACCCTGGAAAGGTAAATATTTGGAAAATGAGATTGAAATGGACAAGCTATTAGTTTCAAATTTTTATCACAACAAGGGTTTTAAAGATTTTTATTTTATTGAGGATTTAGTTGACTTTAAAGATAATTCAATAGATTTAAACTATAAAGTATATGAAGGCCCAAAGTATATCCATCGTTCCCTTAAATGGGAAGGTAATTCGTTGTTTAGTGATTCTACTTTAACGAATGCTATGGATATTAATAATGGAGATATATATAGCTTAGAGAAATTTAATTTTTCATTATTTCAGAATATTTCTCCTCTTTACATGGATAAAGGGTATTTAAATTTTAACATAAATCATTCTTATGAGTATAATAATAGCGATTCTTTAGATATTGTATTTAATATAGTTGAAAATAATATAGTCAAAGTAAGAAAAATAATTATCAAAGGTAATCATAAGACCAATGAAAATGTAATTAGAAGAGAAGTAGATATATACCCAGGAGATATTTTTAATAGAACTAAATTCATCGATGTAAGAACTAGAATTATGCTCTTAAATTTATTTGAAAATGTCATTCCAGACATTCTTCCTTTTGATGAAGATGAAGTTGATTTAATTATCGAAGTAGTTGAGAAAGGTGTTGGTCAAGCAAATTTTACAATGGGTTGGAATAGAGTTCAAGGCTTTAATGGAGGAGGCGGGTTCCAACTTCCAAATTTCTTAGGAAGAGGTCAAACTATTTCTCTTAACTATAATAGAGGGTTAAGTAGCGGTAGTACAACTAGCTTTAATACCTCAAATAACTCAAGCAACAGTATAGCTCAGAGCTTCTCTATTAGTTTTTTTGAGCCTGCCTTATATGATACCCCTAATATGATTGGTGCGTCATATAGTTATTATGAAACTCCAAGTAGTAGAACAATATCTGGATTAGATGTTAATAGTAGTTCTATATCAATTTCATTTGGAAAGAGAAAATTAAATTGGCCTGATAATAAATTTAAGGTGACCTGGGCTTTTACCAAGTCAACAAAGACATATTCTTCAAATGACCAGCAAAACATTCTTAATTCTTTTGCATTTGTGAGTGAAAACCAAATAGATCTTAATAATGATAAATATGAATTCAAATCATCTGGAGTATCAATTTCCCAAGTATTAAAACGAAAAAGTTTAAACCACCCAGAGTTTCCAACAACTGGATCTGATTTTACTTGGGATTTAACATACTCAGGTGGTGTGCTTGGAGGAAGAGAAGATTATATAAAAAGTTCATTTTCATTTAATTTTTTTATACCTATTAGTGATAAAATATCGATAGGCAATATGTTTAAGTTTGGAAATATTGAAAGAATATCAGATAATTCAATTATACCTCCCCAAAAATATTTTGTTATGGGCGGTAGTGGCATTCCATATGGAGAGATGTTAAGAGGATATCCAGAGAATTCTGTAGGTCCTTATTATTATGAAAATAATTATCCAGTTGGTGGTAAATTATTATCAAGGTATTCTATTGAAGGAAGACTTTTATTCTCTAGTAATCCTACTATTTATGGGTTTATATTTGCAGACGCTGGTAATGTATGGTCAGGATTTAATACTGTAGACCCATACAGTTTGAAGCGTTCTGCTGGGTTAGGTATTAGATTATTTATGCCAATGCTAGGGTTAATTGGATACGATATTGGGTATGGTTTTGATCCGTCAGGAATAGGTAATGATAACTCACCATGGGGTTGGGATCATCATTTGATTTTTGGAGCAGGAATTAATTAATTTAAAAAGAGGTTAAATATGAAAAGAAGTAGTTTTATTATATTGTTACTAGCATTTGTAGGTTCATTATTTTCAAATGATTTGAAAATTGGATATATAGACTCTCAAAAGATTTTAAGTGAACTAGAAGAAGTAAGAGCTGTCCAGATTGAATTAGAAAAAAAACAAAGAGAATGGGAAAATGAAATGGAAGTTCTAATTGGAAGAAGGGATAGTTTATTTCAGGCCTATGAATTGCAAAAAGTACTCATGAGTGCCGAGAGAAGAGTTGAAAAAGAAAAAGAAATTCAGCTTATGGAGCAAAGAGTTCAACAGTTTAATATGGAAAAATTTGGTCCTAATGGTGGAGAAATATATAGAATCCAAAATCAGCTTTTTGCTCCAGTTCAAGCAAAAATTCAAGAAGCAATTGATAAGGTTGCCATTGCAGAGGGTTATGATTTTGTTTTAGATGCTCAATCAGGTGGCTTTGTATTTGCTGAAGATAAATACAACTTAACCCATGCAGTTTTAGATGAGCTAAGAAAAAGCGCTATTGAAAATCAAAATGAATAACTTCTTTGATTACAGCTTCTCAAATAACAGAATTAATTGAAGGAGATTTGCAGGGTAATAGTAACCTTGAAATCCATGGAGCGTATGATTTAACTCCTGGTAAAGAGTTGCATGTTTCATTTTTAAATAAAGATTCTGATTTAACTTCATTACATAAATCTCTATCTGATTTAATTATTGTATCACAAAATGTCAAGATTGATACAATAAATAAATCAATAATATTTGTAGATACTCCCAAAGCATCTTTTTTTAAAGTTGTAAACCATTATTTTAAGTTTACCCTGAATGAAGTTAATTTGGGAATTTGTTCTTCTGCACAGATTTCAAGTTCCTCAATTCTAGCTAATGACATTAGGGTGGGCAGTAATGTTGTCATTGAAGACAATGTAGAAATTCATGATGGTGTTTCTATAGGTCCGAATTCTTACATTGGCAAAAATACATCAATTGGAAGAGGTAGTATTATTCATCCAAATGTTTCTATATATAATAATGTAAAAATTGGTAAAAATGTTATAATTAATTCAGGAAGTATTATTGGTGCCAGTGGATTTGGCATTATTCAGGAAAATAAAAGTTTAAATCAGGTTCCTCATATTGGCAATGTTATTATTGAAGATAATGTAGTACTTGGAGCAAGTTGTACTGTGGATAGAGCAACAATGAGTCAAACAGTAATTGGTGAAGGGACTAAGATTGATGGACAAGTTCATATCGCTCATAATGTAAGAATTGGCAAAAATTGTATAATAGCTGGTCAATCTGCTGTCGGAGGTAGTTCAAGATTAGGTAGTAATGTTATACTTGGAGGTCAAGTTGGAATAATTGACAATTTGAATATTGGTGACAATTGTAAAGTTGCGGCTAAATCAGCTGTAATGAAATCACTTGAAAGTAATATGACAGTTTCTGGAATTCCAGCAATAGACCATCGAAAGCGAAAGCGGCTTGATGTTTTGATTTCTAAGTTACCTGAAATAGCTAAAAAAAAGTAATAGAGCATTGGTAACTAATTTAAATAAGTTAAAATTTCAACAAACTATAAAAGAAGATATTCTAATTTCTGGAATAGGATTGCACACTGGCGTATTTTCAAAAATTGTAATTAAACCAGCTCCAAGTAATCATGGCATTAAATTTAAACGTATTGATTTAGAAGATGCTCCCATAATTGATGCTTCAGTATCAAATGTAGTAGATGTAACTAGGGGAACTACCATAGGATCACAAGGAGCTGAAGTTCATACGATAGAACACTTGCTTGCTGCTATTCATGGATTAAATATTGATAATTTATTGATTGAGATTGATAATTTAGAGGTTCCAATTTTGGATGGTAGCGCAAAGGGCTATGTAGATTCATTTATTGAATCTGGTTTTAAAGTTCAGGATGAACATAGACTAGAATTAGTTATTGATGAGACTATTACATATAGTAATCCAAAATCTGGTGTAGATATTCATATAGTCCCATCTGATAAATTTAGAATAACTTTTATGATGGATTATAAACATCATTCTTTGGGAACTCAGTATACTTCATATTATTCAATTNGAGAAGAGTTTATAAATAATGTAGCTCCTGCTCGAACTTTTTGTCTNCTTTCTGAAGTTAATAATTTATTAGACTGTGACTTAATTAAAGGNGGAAGTTTAGANAACTCTCTNGTTTTCATAGATACAGAATTAAATGATNAGGAAATTAANAAGATAAAAGAAAAGATNAATATTAATTCTCAGNCTATTGANCCTTCAAACGGGCTTTTGAATGATACTGAGCTTAGATATTATAATGAGCCAGTTAGNCATAAACTTTTAGATTTAATNGGTGATTTAAGATTATTAGGTATGCCTATTAAGGGGCATGTTATAGCTGCAAGGAGTGGACATTTTGCAAATATTGAATTAGTTAAAAATATAAGAAAGAAATATCTAAAAAAAGGGGCAAAACCAGATATGGTAAATAAAAAACAAAAAATATCATTTGATATTAGAGAAGTTCTAAATATTCTTCCTCATAGATATCCATTTTTACTTATAGACAAAATTAGTAATTTGATTTCTGGTGAAGAAGTCCATGCTTTAAAAAATGTCACATTTAATGAACCATTTTTCCAAGGCCATTTTTCGGGTCAGCCTGTTATGCCTGGTGTCTTATTAATTGAATCAATGGCTCAAGCTGGAGGTTTCCTAGTTTTAAATACAATTCCAAGCCCAGAATCTAAATTAATGTATATTTCTGCTATTGAAAATACAAGATTTAAAAAGACTGTTGTCCCTGGCGACCAATTAAAAATTACAGCTAAGCTTCTTAAGTTTAAATTAAATACATGTAAGATTCAGGCTACTATTCATGTAAATAATGATTTAGTGGCAGAATCTACGTTCTTAGCATCTGTTGTTAATAGGAGTATATAAAGTTGAATATTCATTCAACATCAATTATAGATAAATCAATCAAGATTCCCCAAAATACTACAATTGGACCATATAGTATAATTGAAAGTGATGTATCTATAGGTGAAAGTGTAAAAATCGCATCAAATGTATTAATAAAGTCAGGAACTATTATTGGAAATAATGTTGAAATTTTTTCTGGTGCAATAATTGGAGAAAAACCACAAGATCTCAAATATAATAATGAAAAAACTATAGTTGAGATTGGAGATAATTCTATTATAAGAGAATATGTAACCATTCATAAAGGCACAAAAGATAGAAAAATAACAAAGATTGGATCAAACTGTTTATTAATGGCATATTCTCATGTAGCGCATGATACCTTTTTAGGAAATAATGTTATTTTATCAAATAATGTTCAAGTTGGAGGTCATGTTACTATTGAAAATAATGTTATTATTGGTGGATCAACACCAATTCATCAATTTTGCAAAATAGGTGAATATGCTTTCGTAGGTGGAGGGTACAGGATTGTACAAGATGTCCCTCCATATATAAAAGCAATGGGAGAACCATTAAAATATTTTGGAATAAATAGTGTGGGCTTAAAAAGAAATAGTTTTTCAGAAGATATTATTAGCACAATCAAAAAAGCATATAGAGTTATTTACAGATCGGAACATAATATTTTACAAGCTATTAAAATTTTAGATGAAAATTCAAATTCTAGACTGGAAGAAAAGAAAATTATTAATTTTATAAAAAACAGTAATCGTGGTATCATTTAAAGACATATTTATTAGAATATTTTCTGTTTTAATTTGTATATCTTTTGTTTGCTGTGAAGAAAATATAGATGAATTATTAATTATAGATTATTCATCCGTAATTGATCGAGAATTTCAATTTAGTATTGGTTCTGATCTAATTAAAACTAATAATTTTTCAATCGATAAATATATTAGTCACAATCTAATAAGTTCAGTGAAAATATCAATTTTACAACCTAATCAATTTAAAATAATTAGTCAATTTTCTTTAAAATTTATCAAAAGTAACTTTCCAATTAATTTTTTGATTGGATATAATAATTTTTCTGATAGGCTTGAATCATCTAATTGGCTTAACATTGGTTCAGGTATTGATTTAGAATATAATAAAAAAGTTTTTTGCTCATTTGGGATATATTACAATACTTCAAACAAAAATACTTTTAATAGTAGTGAGAGATGCTTCGTATCCTTTGGATTAAAATTATTTAAAGGTCTTTCTTCTTCAATTTTATTTAATTACAATCTAGATACTAGATATCTAAACAAAAATATAGAGTTTAACATACAAATATGAAAAAAATTGCAATTCTTGGATCGACAGGCTCAATAGGCACGCAAGCTTTAGAACTTCTAAGTGAAAGTAATGATTATATCGTAGATTATTTATATGCAAATTCAAACTACAAACTGCTATATCAGCAGATTAAAAGCACAGAACCTAAATTTGCATGTATAAATTGTGAAGATTCTTATAATAAATTAAAAGAAATTAATAATACGAATACTGAAATTATATGTGGATTAAATAATTCTTTAGATTTTATAAAATCAAGAAAAGTTGATTTATCTTTAAATGCAATTGTTGGTATATCCGGTTTAAAACCAACTTTACATATAATTGCAAGTGGAACAAAATTTTTAGCCTTAGCTAATAAAGAAAGTTTAGTTATGGCTGGTGAAATAGTTACTGAAATTGCTCATAAAAATGGTGTAAAAATTTTACCGGTTGATAGCGAGCATAGTGCCATATGGCAATGCCTTACAGGTGAAAATGATTTAGATATTAGTAGAATTATTTTAACAGCATCAGGTGGTCCATTCAGAGCCTTAGATAAAAAAGATTTTAAATCAATAACAGTGAAAGATGCCCTAAATCATCCAAATTGGGATATGGGTAATAAGATAACTATTGATTCTGCAACAATGATGAACAAAGGCTTTGAGGTAATTGAAACAAAATGGTTATTCGGTTTGAGTGAAGATAGAATAGATATACTTGTTCACCCACAATCAATTATCCATTCAATGGTTGAATTTAATGATACATCAATAAAAGCTCAACTAGGTTTCCCTGATATGAAAATTCCTATTAATTATGCCTTGCATTATCCTAAGCATAAAAAGTTGAATTTAAAACCTTTAAATTTAGACCTAATAGGTCAGTTAACATTTGAAAAACCAGATTTAAATAAATTTCAATGTATACAACTTGCATATAATGCAATGGAATCTGGAGGAACTTCAACCTCTATTTTAAACATAGCTAATGACTTATCTGTTGAGTTATTTTTAAATAAAAAGATTAAATTTACTCAAATACCTAAATTAATAGAACTATGTATTACAAAGCATCATTATATTAGCAAACCTAATATTGATGATATTTTTGAACAAATTGATTGGGTTAAAAATTATATTAATAAAAATACTTTTATTTAGTAATGGATATTTTAATAAACATATTTTCATTTTTATTCATAATAACAATTTTAGTTGTTATACATGAATTAGGACATTTTGTTGCAGCAAAATCAATTGGTCTTAAAGTAGAAAAATTTTATGTTGGATTTAATCTATTTGGATTGGGAATTAAGAAACAAATTAATGAGACAGAATTTGGTATAGGTTTATTTCCTATTGGAGGTTACGTAAAAGTTTCCGGAATGATTGATGAAAGTTTAGATGAACAATATAACGGAGAAGATTACGAATATATTTCAAAAAATATGCTTCAAAAGGTATGGTTCACTTCAGGTGGGGTCATTTTTAATTTTATTTTAGCGTTTATATTATTTTCTGGTATAACATTTTTTAATGGGAGGTCCATCCCCGAAAATAGTACAATTATTGGAGAGGTTGTCGCTGACCAACCGGCTTATTTGTCAGGTATGATAAACGGAGATAAAATCATATCGATAGATGATTTTTATGTAAATAATTGGGATGATATCAAAAACCAAGTTCATGCCAAACCCAATCAAAATATATATTTACAGTATGATAGGGATGGAGAAATTATTTCTTCTACCATTTTAACTTCTAGTATGCTAATCCCATCTGGCGATAGTATAGGTGTAATAGGGATAAGACCAAATTTTGATATTATTCAGCCAAGTTTTGCAGGATCTTTATATTATGGATTAAATGATCTAGTCGGGTGGTTAAGTATTATGTCGCAATCAATCATTTCTTTCTTTACAGGAAATTTAGATATTAAGAATTTTGGTGGACCTATCCAGATAGCATCTGTAGCTGGAGAGGCCACAAAAGTAGGAATTATAGCATTGGTGAATCTAATGGCAGTACTGAGTGTAAATTTAGGTATAATTAATATTTTACCATTTCCTGGACTAGATGGTGGACATGCATTAATTGCTATAATTGAAGGTGCTATTGGAAGAAGAATTCCATTTAAAACTCTTATGGTTATTCAGCAGGTAGGGGTACTATTTTTAATTCTATTTTTCTTTATTATTATGAAGAACGATATTAGTAGATTGTTTTAATTATCTAGAATTAAACTAAATACAGTAGTTAGTTTTAAAACTTGACTATTTGTCCTTTCCAAACTTGACGCTAGCTTTTCAGCAAGATTTTTCATGATTTTATACCCTAAAGTATGATTTTCATTACAAAGTTTAATTATTTCATTATCATCAAGAATTGCAATTTCACAATCACTAGTTGCTGTAATCGTTGCTGTTCGCTTATCTACTTCATTGAACAATGATATCTCTCCAAAAAAGTGATGAGATTTTTTTGAATCTATTCTAATTGATGTTTTCTCTCTATTGTCAGAAATTGCTTTAGAATTTTTTAAGGTTAAAGCTTGGGTCATACTTACTTCACCATTTAAAAGAAGAATAATAGTATCACCATTATCTCCTTCTTTTATAATCACTTCATTTTTTTTCACTTTCTTGAACGTCATCAATTTTATGAATTTTTCAATTTCCTGTTCTGATAAACCATCAAAAATTAAATAATTTTTAAAAAGATTATAATCATGTTTCATACTATTAATATCGCTCCTTGCCCTTCTTTGATTTTAAAATCATTATCAGGATTTATCATTACATCAATTGAATTTTCTTTTAATCCATGTCCAGCTGCTTTTAATTTCTGTTCAATGAATTTATCAAGTGCATCAGCATCTGATGCCGATGAAAATAATTGTTCGTATCCCATAGCTGAATTTTCAATATATAAACCAATACAAAGCTCATTTTTATTTTTGTAATAGTTAAACAAATCAATATATGGCTTACCTAAAAACTTTTCATCAATTTTTTCACTCTTAAATCTATTCTCAGAATGAACATCTAGTAGTTGATTTACTGCTTGAGGTACACCTGGCTCTATAACATGGGTTGCTGCAAGGAATGATTTGAAATTTTCATCTGTTATTACTTCATCTGCATTTGCTCTTTTTAAATATGGTATTTTGGTTCTCTCTGTAACATATGCAACAACCTTTAGTTGTGGGTATAAATTCTTTATTGTTAAAGTTGTTAATATTGTTTTGTCATCATCCTCAGGTATACTATCATCTGATATCACAATGACAGAGCTTGCTTGTTTAATACTAGCTAGACTTAAAGTGCTCTCATTGGTGTAGTCACCTCTTACAAATTTAATATTCAAATTTGGAAACTTAGCAAGTATAGAATTTAGTTGATCCTCTGATAAATCATTAATTAAAATAATATCTTTATTAGTTTGTGTTGTAATTTGAGACATGCAAGCAAGTAAATGTTCCACATTCTCATTCCATCCACAAACGACAATATGATCATTTGATTCTATCATACTTAATCCCCTTCCTTCCATAATTTTTCTTGTTGTAAAAATTGAAGATATTGAACCAGTTACCGTTGAAACTAAACCTATACCAGATAGCATTAAAATAACTGCTAAAGCTCTTCCATATGTAGTTTCAGGAGAATAATCTCCATAACCTACGGTTGTAATTGTTACAATGGCCCACCAAAATGAATTTTTAATATCTGATAATTCACCATCTTCAAGATATAAAATTCCAATTGATGATCCAAACCATAGTAATAATAATAATAAAATTATTTTTAATATTGGGTGACTGTACATTTCTTTAATTCTTTTCATAATTAATAAATATATAATTTATTTTTAATTGAAAAAACAATTACGATTTAATTTTATAACCTTTTGAAAACATGATTGACGCAAGTATTGTAAAAATAATTGCAAATAACAGAGATATAATTATGGAAAAAGTAATTGAAATTTCGCTTATTCCTAGCATAGAATATCGTAACCCATTAATCATCCAATATAGAGGGTTCATTAATGCTATATATGCCCAGGATTCAGGTAGCATATCAATTGACCAGAATACGCCGCCAAGCATAGATAGAGGCATAAATACAAAAGTGCCCCATACACCAACCGAGTCCCATGTTTTTGAAACTATACCAACAATAACTCCGATAGCGCCAAATACACATGAGACAACGATTAAAAAAAATAGGGATAAAAAATAATGTTCAATTGTAAAACTAGTGAAAAGTGCACAAGTCAAAATAATTAATATTCCATTAATTACGCCCCTAAGAATCGCTCCAATTATAAAACTCATACTTAATTCAAAACCACTTACTGGAGCAATAAGATAATCATCAATAAATTTAAGATATTTTGCCTGCATTATACTTGATGAAGAGTTTGCAAATGATTGACCAATAACTGACATCATTGTTAATCCTGGAATGATAAAAATTATATAATCAATATTATTTTCTAGCTTTATCCTTGATCCAAGTGCTTCTCCAAAAATCACCATATATAATGCTGCTGTAATTATTCCTGGCATAATTGTTTGTTTATATAATACCAGAAATCTCCAGACTTCTCTATATACTAATGTGTAAAAAGATTTATTAATCATCTGACAATTTTTTTCCTGTTAGTTTTATAAAAACATCTTCTAGATTAGCTTTTCTTATGTCTAATTTAGTTATTGAAATATTTGCATCAGTAATTTTATTTATAATATGTGGAGTATCTTTATCACTATTTTTTGATTTTATTGTAACAATATTATCTTGGAAACTTGAATTGAAATTTGGTAATAATGAGCTATCCCAATTATCTACAGTGATATTAATTTGGGATTCTCCATCATTTGCAATTAAATCTTTTGGACTACCTTGAGCAATTATTTTTCCATCGTCAATAATCGCGACCTCATCACATAAGTTTTCTGCTTCTTCAATATAATGAGTTGTAAGTAATAAGGTTTTATCATGTTTTTCATTCATTTCTTTCAATGAATCCCATAATAGATGTCTTAATTCTATATCTACGCCAGCTGTTGGCTCATCAAGGATAATAATTTCTGGATCATGTATAAGAGCTTTTGCAATTTGTACCCTCCTTTTCATCCCTCCAGATAGTTCTCTTGCTTTTGAATAAGCTTTTTCTTCTAAGCCTAGATCAAAAAGTATTTTATCAACTCTTTTTTTTGACTCCTTAATAGATAATCCATAATAGCCACCTTGAAAAATTAATAGTTCTCTTATAGTGAAAAATACATCAAGATTTATTTCTTGTGGAGAAAGCCCTATCATCTTCCTTGTTTGTTTATAATCTTTAATTGTATCCAATCCATTTACTTTAATTTTACCAGAAGTAAGGTTAACTAACCCAGTTAGAATTCCTATTGTGGTTGTTTTTCCAGCTCCATTTGGTCCAAGTAATCCAAAAAACTTTCCCTTTTCTATATTAATATTTATTCCATTTAAGGCATGCTTACCATTACTATATATTTTTTTTAAATTATTTATTTCAATGATATTACTCATATTTCTCCATTAATACGATATTTTCAATATGGGGCGTATGTGGAAACATATCTACAGGTTGCATATTTTTAATTTTATAATTATGTTCAGAAAGTAATTTTATATCTCGAGCTTGAGTAGAAGGATTACATGATACATATATAATTTTTTTTGAATTTAATTTCAATATTTCATTCAAGGTATTTTCATGTATCCCTGCCCTAGGTGGGTCTAAAATAATAATATCAGGTTTAGGAATTAGTTTCAACTCTTCACTGGAATTGAATACGTTTATTAAATCGCCATGAAAGAAATGTATATTATTAATTTTATTATTTTTTGCATTCTCAATCGCATCAATAACTGCTGACATTACCACTTCAATTCCATAGACCATTTTAACATATTTTGCAATATGGAGGCCTATCGATCCAGTTCCACAATATAAATCATAAACTATCTCATTGCCTTTGAAACCAGCTATCTGAATTATTGAATCATACAAAACTTTAGCCTGCTTGGAATTTGTTTGAAAGAATGAATTACTAGATATTTTAAAAATATTTTCATCAATTTTTTCTGTAATATAATCTTCGCCCCATAATATTTTTTCTTCATCGCTAAATGAAGAACCAGAATTTCGTTTCACGGTTGAAGTAAGAACTGACTTTATTTCATCAAATTCACTAACAAGACTTTTAGCAATTGGTGCCAAACATGAATTATTAGATTCTGTTATTATGAAATTAATCAAAACTTCATTAGTAGCGTGACCTTGCCTAATTATAACATTTCTAAGAAATCCAGTTCTTTTTTTTATATCAAAAGGGATAATATTGTATTTATATAAGTTTTGTTTTATAAATTGGAAAATTTTATTAGAAAGTTTACCATTAATATGACAATCATTAACATCTACAATTTTATCAAACCTAGACTTTACATGAAGTCCAAAAGCTGTACTATCGATTTCTTGATTTTTTTCATTTAAATCTACAATCCATTTATTTGAAGAATAAGAAAACTCCATTTTATTTCTATATCCGTAATGTTGCTCACAACCTATTATGTTATTAATTGGAATTGATGAAAATTTTCCTATTCTATGGAATAAGTCTTTGACCTGTAGATATTTTTGATTTAGTTGCTCATTGTAATTTAAATCTTGCAATGAACATCCTCCACAAATACCATAATGTTCACACTGTGGATTTGTATAATAATCTGATTTTTCAATTTTCTCCAATGAATATGCTTCAAGGTAATTCTTCTTTTTTTTATATATTTTGGCTTTAAGCTTATCCCCGGGAAGTCCACCCTTTACAAATATTGTTATATCATTGTAATGAGAAACACCCAAACCTCCATATGCAAGACTTGTCACATCAAGCTGAAGGATTTGCCCTTTACTTAATTTCATTTTTAATTTCTTCTATTAGCTGTTTAGATCTTTCTATGGATTTAGATTCAGCTATGATTCTTAGTATGGGTTCAGTATTTGATTTTCTAATGTGAACCCACTCATTATCTCTAATTATTTTCAAACCATCTTTTTCATCTATATTATCATTCGAATATAACTCTTTTAACTTTTTAATATAGACATCTGAACTATTAGTTAAATGAACAGTTGATTTTTCTATATAAAATTTAGGCAGTAAATTAAACAGCTCATTTATACTAAGAGATTCATTTGAAATTAGATTTAATATTATTGCAGCCCCTACTAATGAATCACGCCCTAAATGAGATTCAGCTAGGATAACTCCACCATTTCCCTCGCCACCAATAAGTGCACATTCTTTTTGCATCAGATTTACAACATTAATTTCACCTACTGAAGATCTCATTAGGCGTGTATTATATTTAGAAGCAATTTTTTCAGAAATTAAAGATGTACTTAGATTAGTTACAATTGGTACGTTTCGAAATTTTTTAAAATATTTTAACACATAATAGATAGATAGCGCTAGCGTAATCTCCTCACCTAGAGCCTTTCCTTTGTTGTCAACAATAGATAGTCGATCACCATCTGGATCGGTTGCAAAACCAATATCTGAACCTGTTTCAATTACTTTAGAACATAACTGACTTAGGTTTTTAGGAATTGGTTCTGGAGATCGGCCAAAGTCTTCATTGTAATTTGAATTAATCTTGATAACCTTGCAGCCTAAATTTTTTAAAATTTGTGGTAATGCAATAGATGTGGCTCCATTTGCACAGTCTACTACAACCTTAAAATTATTTTTTTTGATTTTATTTTTATTTATAATAGATAGATTTTCAATATTAAATAGATGAGCATTAATACAGTCTATAGATTCATCTTTAAACATTTGCTTATCATCTAGATTTTCTAAGAATTCAGTATTTGATAAATTTTTAAATTCATCCTCTAATCTATTAAATGCCTCTTGGTTAATAAAAGTACCTTCAGGGCCAATGAACTTTATCCCGTTCCAATCACTTGGATTATGACTTGCAGTAAAGACTATTCCTCCAGCATATCCTTTGCTAAATACTTCAAACTGAGCTGTAGGGGTAGGGACAATATCAACTACTATACTTTTTCTACTTATTCTTTCAAGTGCACTAATAGCTATTTGGATGTATTCTTTGCCTGAGTTTCTGGTATCTCTTGCTAATAAAATTTTACCATGATTTGGGGAAATAAGTGAGAAAGCTTGGGCATACCTTGCAATCATGCTTGGATTAAGAGACTCATCAATCAAACCTCTTATACCAGAGATACTTTTAATTAGGGTCATTTAAGTAGCCTGAACAACAACAGATATATATGTAATAGTTTATCTGCGTCTTTTTTTAGAACGAGCTATTTTTTTTTGCTCACTAGGTTTAAGATAAAAAGATCTAGATCTAACTTCTCGTAATACTCCAGCTTTCTCCCACTTCTTTTTAAACCTTCTAAGTGCTCTTTCAAATGGCTCATCATTTTTTACTGTTACGTAAATCAATATATACTCCTTACAATTATTTAACCTAAATATGTTCTTAATTTTTGGCTTCTAGAACGATGGCGTAATCTTCTTATTGCCTTTTCTTTAATTTGTCTAACTCTTTCTCTTGTTAGACCAAATTCTTCTCCAATTTCATTTAAAGTCAATGCATAATCATGATCAATTCCAAAATACATTCTTATTACATCTTTTTCTCTATCTTTTAAAGTATCTAAAGCAGCTCTTACTTCATCTCTAAGTGAATCAATTTGAAGTTCCCTATCTGGATCATCTGTTTTACCATCAGCTATGACATCTAATAAAGAGTTTTTATCATCATCTGAAAATGGTGTATCTAGTGAATGATGCCTACGAGAAATTCTTTGAGCGTCATTGACTTCATTTACCTTCATATCTAATTGTTTTGCCAGCTCATCTGACCTCGGAGCTCTTTCAAACTCTTGTTCTAATCGTTCAGATGCTTTATTTATTTTACTGATTGTACCTACTCTGTTTAAAGGTAGACGTACAATTCTAGAGTGTTCAGCTAAAGCTTGTAATACGGACTGCCTAATCCACCATACCGCGTAACTAATAAATTTAAATCCCCTAGTTTCATCGAATCTTTCTGCTGCTTTAATTAAGCCTAAATTACCCTCATTAATTAAATCTGTTAGAGGTAGCCCCTGACCTTGATAATCTTTTGCAACACTTACAACAAATCGTAAATTCGCCTCTGTTAATTCTTTTAATGCTTTTCTGCTTCCTGTCCTAACAGCAATAGCAAGCTCTACTTCTCTGTTTGGATCTAGAGGTTGGTATTTACTTATCTCTTGCAAATATTTACTAAGTGATCGATTAGCATCACTTCCAATCTTTTGTATTTTCAATTCAACTTTAGACTTTTTCTTAGCTTTTTTCTTTGCAGGAGCTGCTTCTTTTTCTACAATCTTTGTATCTTTTTGATTTGATTCTTTATTTGCTGTAATTTTTTTTGGAGTAGCTTTTTTAGCTGTAGTTTTTTTAGGAGAAGCTTTTTTAGCTACAGTTTTTTTAGGGGTAGCTTTTTTAGCTGCAGTTTTTTTAGGGGAAGCTTTTTTAACTGCAGTTTTTTTAAGAGAAGCTTTTTTAACTACATCTTTTCTACTTGCTGCTTTTTTAGTACTTGTTGTTTTATTTTTTGACATAAACTTACCCCATCATTTATAGCCTGTAATTTTAATGAAAATAAGAACAGAATCCAATTAATTTATTAATTGAATGAATTCTTCTATTGAAATATTCTCTGGTCTTTTTTCTAGAAGCTCACTTTTAGAATCGATATTTAGTTGCATTCCTTCGTCAATACAGTTTTTCAATTTTTTTCTTCTTTTATTAAAAATTTTTCTAATAGTATTTTCAAATCTGATATAATCAATTGTTTCATATTTTTTATTTCTTGTAAACTCTACAAAACTTGAATCGACTTTTGGAACTGGCCTAAATACATTTGGAGAAATATTAAAAAGTATCTTTGGGCTTGAAAAGACTTGACACATTATTGTCAATCTTCCATATGATTTTTTATTTGGAAGGCTAACTATTCTTTCAGCAACTTCTTTTTGCATCAAGAAATATCCTTTTTCCCAATCTAATTTAGATTGAAATATTTTAAATAATATTGGAGTTGTAATATAATATGGAAGATTCCCCACAATAATATTAGCATCTATATTCTCTAAATCAATTTTCATAAAATCATCGTTTATAATTTCAATATTCTTTTTACAATCTTTTTTTAACATGTTAGATAGCTTTGAGTCAATTTCAATGGCTGTTAATGATTTTGCATTTTCACCTAACTTCTTAGTAATTGCTCCCTTTCCAGGACCTATTTCTAACAATCTATCGTTTTTAGTAAAGTCAATTGAGGAAACAATTTTATTGATTATATTAGAATCAATTAAAAAATTTTGTCCCCATTTCTTTTTAGGAGTATGTTTATTCATCTTAATCGATGAAACAATTTAAAGGCATTTTTTGTTGTTTGATTGATGATTTCTTGAATAGGTAAATCTTTAATTTCTGCGATTTTTTCAGCAATAATTTTTACATTCTTTGGCTCATTTCGTTTACCTCTAAATGGAATTGGAGAAAGATAGGGTGAGTCTGTTTCTAGCATAATATTATTTAAATTGATTTCTTTAATCACATCTTTATGATTAAAATTTTTAAAAGTAATTATGCCAGTAAAGGATATAAGAAGACCTAACTTTGTGACTTCTTGTGCCATTTTAAGGTTTCCTGAGAAGCAATGTATAACACCTTTTGGTTTATATCTATTTAAAATTTCCAATAGATCTTTATCCGATTCTCGATTATGTATTACAATGGGGAGTTTTAATTCTTTTGATAATTCTATCTGATCAATAAATATTTTTTTCTGTGTTGACTTAGATGAGTGGTTGTAAAAATAATCTAACCCAGTTTCTCCAATTGCAACTACTTTGTCATGTTTACACATTTCTGCAATTTCGTTTAAATAACCATCCTCCATTTTTGATGCATCATGGGGATGACAACCTACAGTGCAAAATACATTTTTATACTGACTAGCAATTTCAATAGATCGGTAGGACGTTTCAATATCTGTGCCAACACATATTATTCGTTTAATTTCACTATCTTCAGCATCATTGATAACTTTTGATAAATCATCCTTATATTTATCGTAGTAGATATGCGAGTGAGTATCAACCAAGAACTTCATTGAATTATTTAAATTCTATCCTAGGAAATAAAGTTGGTATACAACCTATTTCCTGCCCAAAATTAATTTCTTCAAATTTTAAACTAGATTCTTTAGATCCAATTGCATTTAAAACAAGTTTTGTCTTATTTGGCATAATGGGATTAAGTAGTTTGGTGCATATTCGAATACATTCAATTGAAACATATAGTGTTGTAGCAGTTACATCTCTTTGATTTGGGTTTGTCTTATATGTTTTCCACGGTTCTTTTTCTTCTAAATATTTATTGATTAATCGAATTTTAGAAAAAATAATTTCGATCAATTCATGTATTTTTAATGATTCTAAATGTAAATTTATTACATTTGATAAGTCATTAAACTGGTTAATTAAATTTTTATCAATATCATTATATTCTCCAGGTTCAGGTATTTTTGAATCATAATATTTTTTAATTAAAATCACCACTCTATTCACTACATTCCCATAATCATTTGCGAGGTCTGCGTTATATCTTTCTATAAATGAGTTAGTTGTAAATGTAGAGTCCTGACCAAGCACCATATTTCTCATCAAATAGTATCTCAATGAATCTGAACCATATTCATTGGCAAGGTCTAATGGTCTAACTACATTTCCAATTGATTTTGACATTTTCATATTATCTATAAGCCACCAGCCATGTGCAAATATTGATTTTGGTAAATCAATATCACAAGCCATTAGCATTGTTGGCCAATAAACACAATGAGTTGTGAGAATATCCTTTGCCATTAGATGATAATCAGCAGGCCAATAATTATCAAAATTTTCACTACTTTTTTCGCCCCATCCAATACCACTAATATAATTAATTAGAGCATCAAACCAGACATATGTAACATAGTCATTATCAAATGGCAAGTCAATGCCCCAGCTCAGTCTAGACTTTGGTCTTGATATACATAAATCATTTAGAGGTTTTTTTAAAAAACCAAGAATTTCATTTTTTCTACTTCTTGGTCGAATGAATTTTTCATTATTATTAATATGATCAATTAATTTTTTTTGATATTTTGACATTCTGAAAAAATAGTTCTTTTCTTTTATTGTTTTAACTTCTCTAAACTGTCCTTCTTCTTTTTCTTTTTCAGTTATAAACCTCTCCTCTGAAACAGAATACAAACCTTCGTATTCATCAAAATAGATATCTCCTTTTTCATATAATGATGTAAGAATTTTTTTTACTTTATCTTTATGATTTTCATCTGTAGTTCTTATAAAATGATCATAATTAATATCCAGATTTTTCCAGGCATTCTTAAATCTTTTTACAAATTCATCTGCATGTTCTTTTGGGGGAACTCCTCTTTTCTCAGAAGCTTCTTGTACTTTTTGGCCATGTTCATCGGTTCCAGTTAAAAAGAATACGTCTTTACCAATGCTTCTGTTGAATCTTGATATTACATCAGCAAGAATAGTTGTATATGCATGACCAATATGTGGTTCATCATTTACATAGTAGAGAGGAGTAGTTATGTAAAATTTTTCCATTTAATTATATATCACTTCCTATTTGCTGGTGAAATCTATTAACTCTTTTTCCTTGCAAACAAGAACGAACATTTATCATTAATGCATAAATTTCCAATGAAAGATTTATATTTTTAGAAAAATTTGCTATTGAATCATCAATTAATTGAACAATGACTTTCCAATTTGATTTTGGATATGAATCAATAATTTTTTTATAGTTTTCATATAAAAAATTAAAAGATAGAGATTTACTTTCAACATCATTAGTCATTAGGTATAAATCTTTTGCAGTAATTTTAAGTATATTTAAATGCTTTATTAATTCGATATCACTATTTTTTTTTATTTTATTAAATGATGATAGAAGTTTTTCAATACTTAATATGTTACTGTCATAGAAAAAATCAACTACTTCCCTAACATTGTTCAAAGTATTACCATTAGTGTTTATAAGTTTCCCAATACTTCCCATTGATAATTCAATAATCTCATCTAGTGAATCGGTTTTTAAATGTTTTTCGGCATAGTTTTTAAGCTCAGATTTTGAATGCTCTTTAAAATAAATTTTTTGACATCTTGATTGAATCGTTGGAATCAGTAGGTTTATGTTTGACGATATTAAAATAAAGAGGGTTCTTTCTGGAGGCTCTTCTAATATTTTTAATAATGAATTTGCAGCCTCTGCTTTTTGAGTGCATAGTTTCTCTGCATCAGAAATAACTACTACGCTCCAATTTTCATCACTTTTTGAAAAAAATAATTTCTTCTTTAGACTTCTTATTGAAGCTATGGGAATAGTTTTTGAGTTACCAATTTTAATTTTATGATATGGATTTTGAAGTTTTTGTTTATAGTTTTTATGGATTTCTTCAATCACTTTTTGATCTAGATTAGAGTCTGATTTATTTTTAGGAGGTGGGGAAGGATGTATTAAATATATTTCTTGATGATTTAAAGATCTAATTTTTATACATGACCTACAGTCTCCACATGGATATTTTTTTTCAACTACTCTTTTACAGTTTAGAAATGCAGAAAACTCTATTGCGTGCGCTTCTTTTCCTAAGCCATCAATTCCAGAAAATATAAAAGCATTGGGAACTTTGTTATTATTGACTGCATTTGATAATTTCTGCCAAACATTATGATTTAAGATGAGCTTATCAAAAATCATTTAATCCATTCCTCAGGGTTTAAATACTGTGGATTTGCTGCATTCTCAGGAAATTTCCAAATTCCAAAGTTTAACTCTCCATTTTTACCATCTTCGCTATCTCCAACAATTCCAACCAAAGTATCCTTAGTATAGTATTCGCCTATAACTAGCTTGTCATTTAAATTTTCATTTAAATTTGCATAAACAGTATAATATCGATCACCATGATCAACAATTATGACACCCCTATATAAATCCATAACTTCAATTGAAGAGACCACACCATCAAATGGAAGTCTAACGGATTGATTTTTTGATGTTTCTATTTTAACCCACTTATTGTAACCTTTAACAACAGATCCATCACTATGTCTATTTTTATATTGACCTTTTTTTTCTTTTATCTTTCCATCTACCGGCCAAGGAAGTGCGCCTTTATTATTCGCAAATTTTTGATTTAATACTTTACGTTTTCGCTCTTCCTCTTCTTTAATCTTTCTTGCTTCTTCCTCACGTTTTTTCCTTATTTCATCTTCTCTTTTCTTTGCTACATCTTTATCTATATATAGCTTTTCAAGCATTTTTTTAATTTTCTTTAGATCAGACTCTTTTTTAAATTGTTCTGCAGTTAACTCATCCTTTTCTTTATTTGATTTATCTATTTCTTGTTTTTGTTTTTTCCTATCACTGCTTAATTGATTCATGTGTTGTTTTTTAGAGTATTTTTCTTTTGCGATTTTATCTAGATTATCTACAAATGCAATAATTTCATTATTTAAATCTGTTATTTGTGAATTCAGATTATCCTTAATATCTTTTTCTTTTATCGAAATTATTTCAAGATATCTTGCTTTATAAGCAAGCTCATTCCAATTATTAGAATTCAATAAAATATCAAGTTGCCCATCATTATGGTTTTTATAAAGATGAATAATCATTTCCTTATATTGGTTCCTCAGCTTATCCATAGCTATTTTTTTATCTAGAATATAGGATTCGGTAGTACTAATTGAGTTACCTAGTACTATTTCTCTTTCTTTTACTTTCTCAAGTAACTTTTCAGCTAGTTTCATCTGCTTATCTATTTCTTTTAGTTTATTTTTTTTACTTTTTACAAATGAATCATTTTTTTTAATCTCTTTTTTTAATTGATCTATCTCTAATCTTATTTTTTCTTCTTTTTGTTTTTCAGCATTGATTTCCTTACTAATTTGCTTAGAGGATTTATCTTCAGCATTAATCAATGAGAGTAAAGTAGTAGCTAATATAAAAGTTAGTAATGTTTGCTTTATCATTTTAGATAAGAATTGTAAATCAATTTATTATCTGTATCGTAGGAACTAAGCATAATAAGGCTTTCATACATCTTCAGCTCTCCAAGAATTCTCCCCATTTGGTTAGAAAAAATATCTAAAAACAGAAATGCATTACGATCATTTGGAAAAAATTCTTTCAAATAGTAAATATCATTTTCAAGTTCAAGAGCTAAGTTCTTTTTTTGCTCTAAACTAGAATCTGGTAATTCTAATATATATTGCAGCTCATAAAAATGAAATCGAAGATTTCTGAGGTGATTATTTTCAATAATTTTTTTACATTTTTTCCATCGATCATCCCATCCATTTGAATAATTTGAATCTTTACCTTTTATAGAAAGTTTTTCAGCTAAATTAAAAAATGTAGTTCCTCCAAGCGGATAATATTTATCTATTTCATTGGCAATAAACATATAGGCAAAATAATCTAGTAATGAACTCAATGGGTCGAATTCCGATGAAAAGGATATGGATTGGCCTTTATAATATGGGAATGTGCAGGATTTAGAGTACTGATTTAAATCAATATTATTTGAGGTGAAAAACTGAGCATTTATAGTTTCTATATTATTTATCCTGTTGATAGACTCTACAACAATATGGATTTTAAGCTCAATATCTAAATCCACATCCTCTTCTGAGAATATAGTCCCAGTAAAGTAAGAGCCTATCTCTTCTTTAAGGTTTTCAAGAAGAAAGTAGTAATTTTTACTTACATTTCTGAGGTCTAAAGTAACTTCAGTTTCAGCAAATTGGGCATTGGAAAATCCAATAATAACAAATAAAATTAATATATACTTTTTAAACATATAGTAAATTAAACATTCATAGTTAATAATTGTTCTATTTTAATTAGTTTTATGGATAAAAGCTATGATTAGATTAGATGGAGGAAAGATGAAAAAAATATTATTTTCAATGTTACTGTTGATTGCATTTAGTTTTGCGCAAGAGGTTACAACTAAAAAAAATATTAATATAGATAAGAATAATTTGGTCAACAAGAATGTAAACATTAAAGGTGGTAACTCTTCAGAATTGTCATTAAATCCAAATATGCCAATTGAGGTTGGGATTACTTCCTTTAATAGCAATGGATCAGAATATTCGTTTAGCATATATATGATCAACCCAAGAGCAGTTTCTGGTGTTCAATTAGATATTGATTCAAATGGTGTTTTAAATGTTGATCAAGTATCTGGAGGTAGAGCTGAAGACAATGGCTTTGCATTACATCACAATAAAAATGGGCGTATTCTAGGATTTTCAATGTCTGGAGGCAGTATACCTGCATCAGTTACTAAAGAAAAATCAGAAAATATCCTTTTTAATGTTAGAGGAAGCTCAGAGTTAAAGTTAAATTCCTCAATTACAATTAATCCTATTTTTGCAGATAAATCTGCAAAAAAGATGGACTTTAAATCTATTCCATTTCAGGTAGGAAAATAGCTTTAAATTTAGTATATTTCTGTTCGAACAATTATTCACTGGGGGAAGTTTATGTTTAATCGTGGTTTATCATATTTTTTTGTTTCATTAGCTGTAATATTTTCAATTTCTTACTCTCAAGATGTAGTTTTGTCTTTAGATGGTAACAATTTGAACTATAATAGCTCTTCAGATATAGCGGGATTTCAGTTTAATCATAATGGCTGTGTAAGTGGTGCATCTGGTGGAGATGCGGAATTAAATGGCTTCACAATTTCTTCTAGTGGAAGTACAATCCTTGCATTTTCATTTACTGGGTCTGTTGTACCTTCAGGACAAGGGACTCTTGTAGTGCTTGATGGGGAACCTAGCTATGATTGTTTATCAAATTTTATTTTTTCCGATTCAAATGGAGATGCTATTTTGGTGGATTGGCCTGGAGGTAATGATGGTACTGCTGATGACGGCGCTGATGATGGTGCTGATGACGGCGCTGATGATGGTGCTGATGATGGAGGTCCAACAGGTGATAATATTTTGTCAGTTGGAGATGCTAATGTCGTTGCCGGCGAAACAACAAATTTTGACATCTCATTAAATAACCCCAACGATGTTATCGCTGGTTTTGAACTATATCTAACAGACTTCCCTAATTCATATGGTTCATATATAAGCGTTGATGGGACTAATCGGACATCAGGTTTTACAATAAGTGCGAATGAGCAGCCAGATGGTACATATATCATTGTAGGTTTTGATTTAACTTTAACTGGAATTCAGCCTGGTGATGGACCTATAGTTACGGTTGAATATCAGTCTGATGCAATATATACAGCAGAGATAGATATTCATATTGGTAGTCAATCAATTTTATCAGATGCTGTGGGGAGTGCACTTGATTATTCCTCTAATTCAGGAGTTATTAATGTAACGGGTGAGGACCCACCTCCAGTTTTTGCCCCTGAAGGGCTTACTGCAGTTGGCGGTTTGACTATGGTTACATTATCGTGGACTCATCCAGAGCCTTGGAGCGTATCTAGCTATAATGTTTACAGAGATAATGTATTGGTTGGGTCTACAGCATCTACAAATTATGCAGATACGGGGCTTCCAAATGTCGTCGAATCATATTGTTATACCGTAACAGCAGTAAGTATAGAGGATATTGAATCTATTCAATCAAATGAAGCGTGTGCAGAAACAACAGATATTTATTTAGAAGAACCTCCAAATTTAACAGCTCAAGAAAATGGCCTTGAAATATTTCTTGACTGGGATGTGCCATCGGGCTCTATAGGAATTGGTGATGAGTGTGAAGATGCATATGGTAATCCTGGTTATATTGATTGTTCTGGAGTATGCTTTGATGCTGTATTAGCTGATTCATGGATAGGCGATGGTTTTTGTGATGGCATGTATGCTCAGTACGGGGTGAATTTTTCATGCCTAGAATGGTCATGTGATGGTTGTGATTGCTTTGGTACAGGAGAGCAAAGCCAAGAATGTATTGATGAATGCGGCGGCTTTGTTTCTGGGATAAACAATAATCATAATCAAGACAAACAAGCTGCTGAAGGAACTGTATTTTATGGCAATAGAGAATTAATAGGATATGAAGTTTTTAAGGATAATGTTGCAATTGAATTTACAACTCAAACCGAATATCTTGATATTGACAACTTAGACTATTTAACGGAGTATTGCTATAATGTCACTGCAGTTTATGATGAAGGAAGCTCTTCATTTTCAAATACTGCATGTGATTCCCCTCAACTTGATGAACCAACGGGTTTATCAGCTGAAGGTACTGGCAGTTTTATAACCCTTAACTGGAATGCGCCAAATGGAAATAATCAAGATGGGTTTAACATATATAAAGACGGTGAATTTTATTTTTATACAACTGACCTTACATATGAAGATTATAATGCAGAAGTTGGGGTAGAATATTGCTATACCGTTAAAGCTGAATATGAAGGTATTGGTGAATCTCCGGATAGCAATGAAAGTTGCGCAGCTTGGATGATGTTCCCTCCATCAGAAATTATAGTAGAAGATGGTGATGGCTATGTCGATCTTTCTTGGGGACTTCCAGTTGATGAAGGTGGTAGT
>PCCQ01000006.1 GCA_002731795.1 Fidelibacterota bacterium | reverse complement strand
AGGTTAAATAATATTAATAATAAATATATTGACTATAATGTTTTTTTTGATTCTTATGGCAATCAAATTATCCCTACAGTAAAATTTGTAGATTCAGATAATAATACATGGATTGGAACAGATATGGGTTTTGTTTTTTCTGCATGGGGAAGATCAAAAAAACTAAATCATATTGAATCTGGATTACAGAGTCAAATAATATCTGATATCTACATAGATAAGCAAAATAATTGGTGGTTTTTTGATAGTCAGTATAAACGATCATATATTTTAAATGACTTAAGGATATATGATAAATCAAATAATTTTTTAACATTCTGGAATGAAGTTCAAGGAAAATGGAAAAATTATAAAACAAATGAATCTATAGCCATACAGAGCAATGATATAAATGATATGATTGAGTATGATGGCAAAATGTTGATGGGTAGCTCATCTGGATTGATTAAGTATGATGGAGAGTGGGAGCTTATGGATATAGGAGATGGCTTAAGTGATAATTTTATTTTAGAATTGGAGGCTTCTTCTAATAGATTGTTTGCTCTAACAAAATCTGGAATAAATGAGATTCATTTAAATTCTTTTTCTGTTTTACCAACTAACTTTGAATTAATTAATAATTTAGATATTTATGACATGGCTATTGTTGAAAAAGACTCTATTTTTTTATGTTCAAATAATTATTATCCAGATGAAAAAAGTTGTTTTGATGATTGTAAATACACTAAGCAATCTATCAAAGATTGTGAAAAAATAGAATTAAATGAATTGATTGTTTCTACAAATAATGGATTATATGCTGTTAATTTAGAATCTGATAAGATTATATTTTTACATCCTAAGTCATGTAAACAAATAGATGTAAATGAGTTAGATCTGTTTTGCTTAGATGAAGGAATTTGGAAAATTAATATTCTCAATTCTCAACCTGGTTTTAAAAATATTATTCAAGAACAAAATATTAGAAACTTTACTTTATCTGATAATTTTATTTGGACAAATTTATTTGATAGAGTGCGCCTAACAAACCTTGAGACTGGTGAAACATGGTACTATAATGATGACGATGGTATATTAGGAAAAAACATCTATAAAGTAGGCAATAATCAGGATTGGGTTTGGTTTCTATCTACAGATGGGGTATCACTATATAATTGGAGGAAATACCATGTTAATTAGAATTATACTAATATGTTGTTTATTTTTTTCTTGTTCTTTTTATAGTAAGTCAATTGCTAAGAGAAAAATAAATGATACCTCAATTGTAGATGTTACCACTAGAAGTATTTATAAATATGACCAGGAGACATTTAGTGTTTCAATTAGCTATGCATCTTCATATAGTAATTTTGTTTTCTATAAACAAAGTGACTTTTTCAAATCATCGCTTCTTGCTATTATGCAAATTTATGATATAAAAAATGATTCAATTGTCATTCAAGAGTCTTGGCCAATAGACATCACGCTTCCACACAATCTTTACAAGAAAACAAAATCTGATGAAAAACAAATTATTTTCATTAAAGATAAGATACCTTTAGATGAAGGAGAATATGATTTAATTATAAATATTAAAGATTTAGATAATAACAATTTAATTAAGTTTGAAGAAAATTTAACTCTTCAAGCATCAGAGGGTTTTGGGGATATTGTGTTGTTTGCTAATGACAATGAAATTGATCAAAAGTTGAATATCAACCATAAAGAAATAAAAATTAATTTTCAATATTTTGATAAAAACAACAAATCAGAAGATAAAATTATCAAAGACGTTAAACTTGAAATTAGGAACAATGATAATATACATAGCCAAGTATTTGATAGTATAAAAATCAATCAAGATACCTACCAGATTAATTTCTTAATTCCTGATGGTTTCTATGGTGAGATGTTTGTAGATCTTATAATTGATGAGTATCGAGAGTCTAAAACTATTACTCTATATGATTCAAATGTAGATTTATGGTCAGATGATGTGTATGAGATAGTTGGAGTAATGAAATATATTTTTTCTGCATCTGAAATGAGAAAAATGAAAAATCTAACTGATAAAGAAAAAGTTGACTACATTGTGGAATTTTGGAAAAACAATGATCCGAATAAAGAAACAAAGGTTAATGAATTACTTGATGAATTAAGCATGAGGTTTAGATTCGTTAATGAAAATTTATCCGATATTTCTGGTAGTGGTTGGACTACAGATAGAGGTCAGATTTATCTTATGCATGGCAAACCATTCACTGTTGAAAGATATGCAAATAGAAATAATGATAATTTTGAAATCTGGAAGTATCAATCAGGTGAAGAATTTCTATTTGAAGATAATAAGTTTGGAAGTTTTGTATTGATTAGAAGATCAATTAGCTAAATGAAAGTAAGCAAATATTCTTATTCAAAGATTAATTCATTTAACACATGTCGATTGAAGTATAAAATTTTATATGTTGATAAAATTTATAAAAAAGATGAAAGTATTGATGCGTTCTTAGGAAAAATTGTACATCAAACACTAGAGTGGATACATTTAAAAAAAATAAATCGCAAAACGAAATACTTTTCTCTTGATAATATTATATTATTTTATAAGGAAAAATGGATTGATAACTGGCACCACAGAATATTTAGATATAAATATATAAACAGAAATAAAACTGATTATTTTACATCAGGCATAAATTTTTTAGTTAAATACTACCAAACATTTGGACCAAGTTTTAATCAAAATGCAATTGAAATTGAGAAGAAGCTTGAATACGATATTAAAAACTACACTTTTAAGGCAATAATTGATAGAATCGACCAAGAAAATTCTTCAACCATTCATGTAATTGATTACAAAACAAGCAAGAAAATGTTAACTGAAAAAAAAATGAAAAATGATATGCAAATGGGAATCTATGGTTTAGGTGTATCAACGATTTACCCTGAAATAGATAATATTAAATTATCTCATTATTACGTATCGACAGGGAAGTTTGTAACTATTAAATTTGAGGACATTGATATAGATAAATTTCAAAATAAACTGATTAATAATATAATTGCCATTGAAAAAGCAGAATCAAGCGAATCATTCGAATTAGATGATTCAAATTCATGTAATTGGTGTAATTATTGTAAACCTAACTTATGGTATAAGCTCTAAATCAAATCTTAAAGCTGATTAGAAAAATAGAATTACGAAGATTTAAGATCAAATGAATTCAAGTATTAATTTAAATTGTATTGGAAATTAACTAAAGGTGCCTAATTTTAGGTACAGATTTTAGTTCAATTCATATAGTTAATTATATCCTTAGCTTATAAAAATGTTCTACAATATCTGAAAAAACATAAAATTATTATTCAAAAAATAACCAAAGGAGACAAAATGAAAAAAATGTTAGTAATATTAACTTTAATCTCAGGATTTGTATTTTCTCAAGATTATGAAATGCCTGGATTAGGTTTATACGTAGGTGGTGTTATGGGAACTATAGGTGGCGAATTAGCTGAAGATGTCGATGATATGGGTGCTGAAATGGGCTACGGCCTTGGAGGTCCATTACTTGGAGTAAGCTATGCAACTATGCTTGGAAATTTCCCAATTTTCATGGGGGCTGGATTAGGTGCACGTACTGGTAAAATTGATTATACTAGTATTGATGATCCTTATGATATGATGCCAGATGAGGCGACTATAAGCTTCCAGTACCTTGATTTTTGGGCTTCAATGCCTTACCCTATTAATGACAGCATGAACCTTTACGGTGGAATGCTTTTCGGGATGCCGTTGAGCGGTACAATGAAAATGGATGATGAAGATGCAGAAGAACTTGCAGATGAAGCCTTGCCAACAGGAATGGATTACGGTGTTATGTTTGGTTTGGGTTATGCTCTACCTGTAATGGATGGTGCTCTTGCTCTTAATATGGGTTATGTACTTGGTCTTGCAACTCTTGAAGATGATATTGAGCCTGTTTCAAAATGGAACCATAGCGGTCTGTTTATGTCATTAAATTATGATATTCCAGGGATGTAAATTTCCGTAATAAGTTATATATAAAAAAACCCCATTTAAATGGGGTTTTTTTATATTCGATTAAATTTAAAAGGAGGAATTAATGAAATTTGTTAAATATATATTTTTAAGCTTATTCGTAATTTCGTGTGATGGAGATGACCCGGCTTCCTCTTCATCAACTACTTGTGACGCTGATTTAGCAGGTAATTGGATACTATCAGCATCAGGCAATATTGATGGTGGATGTGAGGGTGATCCACCTACTTCTACATCAAATGCTCATACTATCACATTAAATGATGATTGTACGTTCTCAACAAATGCATACAGCATCATACCTGATTTTAATTGTGCAGATTCAACAAATAGTAATTCAGGTTATTGTTCGGGTTCATGGATTTCATCCAGTAATGAAGTTATTTGGGCGCCAGACTCCACTTTAGAAATGATGAATATGGATATATCTATTTATCTAAACGTAATTGGTGGTTTTACATGGAACCAAGATAAGACTAAATTAACTCAATGTTTAGAAGGTACCCAGGGTATAGAGGAAAATCCTATTGGTTCTTATAATGAATACACTAAAAGTGAAGAATAAGCATATAAGTTTTATTTTTAAACGCTCGATTATGATATAACTTATAAATTTAATGTTATGATCAAATCAGTTTCTTTACATAATGAGGTTTTATATAATCAATATTTAGAATTAAGATGGCTATTATTGAGAAAACCATTGGGAGGTATCAGAGGTACTGAGATTGACTCTATGGAATCAGAATCATTTCATAAAGCTGCATTCGATTCTAATGGTAACATGATTGGTGTTGGAAGAATTCACTTCTCTGGAAATATAGCACAAATAAGATATATGGCTATAGTCAAACAGTTTAGGTCAAAGGGTTTTGGTTCAAAATTAATAAAAGAACTAGAAAAAGTTGCTGTAAAGAATGATATAAAAAAAATATTTTTAAATTCTCGAATCAAAGCTGTTGATTTCTATTTAAAAAATGGATATAACAAAAAAAAATCTGTTAAACCATCTTTTGGAGATATAATTCATTATAGGATGGAAAAAATATTTTAAAATTTATAATTTACTAATAATGAATAAGTCAATTAATAACATATTATGAGCTCTCCTTTTAAAACAGCAGCTCTTCATACATTAGGCTGTAAGGTTAATTTCACGGAGACATCTATGATAGCAAAACAATTTCAAGAAGATGGCCTATCTCTTGTATCCATTGATCAATTTGCGGATATATATGTACTCAATACTTGTTCGGTTACAGAAAATGCTAATATTAAGTGCAATAGATTAGTTAAGAAATTAAAAAGAATTAATCCAAACGCTTTCATTGTTATTACTGGTTGCTATGCACAGTTAAAATCAGATGAACTTTCAAAAAATAATGATATAGACCTTGTTGTTGGCAGTGAAAGTAAGCTTAACATTCCAGAAATAATAAAAAAGGAAATGAATTCAAAGCTGGTTACATCCAAATTCGATAGCATTGAATCGTTTAGTCTTTCATACTCGAGTGGAGATAGAGTACGTTCTTTTATTAAAGTTCAGGATGGTTGTGATTATAATTGCACTTTCTGTACAATTCCTTTAGCTAGAGGAAAAAGTAGAAGCTCAAAAATTAGTGAAATAGTAGATGTTGTAAATTCGCTTGATAGGAAGGGTTATAAAGAGGTTGTACTAAGTGGAATAAATCTTGGTGATTTTGGAAATGGAAGTAATCAAAATTGTTTTCAATTATTTCAAGAAATCGAGAAGTCAACATCAATTCCAAGAATCCGAATTTCTTCAATTGAACCAAATTTATTGTCGGATAATATCATTAACTTGATTGCTTCTTCAAAAAGATTTATGCCTCATTTCCACATTCCTTTGCAATCAGGCTCAGATAGAATTTTAAAATTAATGAAAAGAAAGTATAATGTTCGTTTCTATTCAAATAAAATAAATAAAATAAAATCTATTATTCCAAATGCATCAATTGGTGTAGATGTAATTGTTGGCTTTCCTACAGAAACTGATGATGAATTTAATGAAACATATAATCTTTTATCTGATTTAGAGGTATCTTACCTACATGTATTCACATATTCAGAAAGAGAAAACACAATTGCAATCAATTTAAAACCAAAGGTTGCACAAGAAGTCAGAAATACAAGAAGTAAAAAATTAAGGGCATTGTCTGAATATTTAAAATCACAATTCATTATTAAAAATATGAATACCAACCATACAATTTTAGTTGAAGGAGTTCATGATAACGTACTTCATGGATATACTGAAAACTATATTAAATTTCATGTTAATAGCAATCAAATGAAAATCAATGATTTAGTGAACGTTAAACCTCTAGATTCATCATATGGAACAATTACTGGAAAGACAGTATGATTAAAAATCCTTTTATTGGTATTGCTGGTAATATTGGAGTAGGAAAGACTACATTTACATCTTTTTTAGCTAAAGAGTTAAATTTAAAAGATATTTATGAGTCTGTTTCAGATAATCCCTATTTATCAGACTTTTATGGAGATATGCATAGATGGTCATTTAATCTTCAAGTTTATTTTTTACATCATAGATTTGCCTCAATTATTGATATAGAAAATAGTCATAAAGGATTTGTTCAAGATCGAACTATTTATGAAGATGTAGAAATTTTTTCTAAGAATTTACATGATATGGGTTATTTGGATGATAGAGATTGGAAAACTTATTCAGATTTATTTTTAAATATGACAAAGTTCTTGAAATCTCCTGATATTATAATATATCTTAGAGCAGATTTAGATGTACTCCTTGAAAGAATTAATAATAGGAACAGAGATTATGAAGCTACAATTGATCCAGAATATTTAAAACGTCTTAATCTAATGTATGATGAGTGGATAGAAAATATAACATGGACAAAAGTTCTCATTATTGATACTAATACATTTAATATTTTTGAGGATAAAGATACCTTGGAATCAATATTTAAAGATATTAAAGAAAAATTGAAATAAATGGATAAAGAAAAATTATTTTCAGATAAATGGGAAATGGTCATTGGGCTTGAAGTGCATGTTCAATTAAATTCTAAAACAAAAATGTTTACTCCAACAAATTGGAGTTATGGCGAAAGTCCCAATACCCAAATATGCCCTATAACACTGGGATATCCAGGAACTTTACCAATGATTAATAGTGAAGCTGTTCGAAAAGGTATTTTAATTGGCTTAAGCTTAAATTGTGATATTAATACCATTACTAAATTTTCTCGTAAACATTATTTTTATCCAGATTTACCCAAAGGTTATCAAATTACCCAGTTTGATAAACCGCTTTGTGAAGATGGATTTATTGATATTGAAAATAAAAAAATTAGAATTTTACGAGCACATTTAGAGGAAGATGCTGGCAAGTCAATTCATACCCTAGAAGGCGATGCACTTATTGATTATAATAGGTGTGGAGCTCCACTCCTCGAGATTGTAAGTGAACCTGATATGTCTTCAGCTGATGAAGCCATGGAGTATTTGAAGTCATTAAAAGAAATAATTAGTTCAATCGGTGCATCGGATTGTAATATGGAGAAGGGTAATCTAAGGGTAGACTTAAATATTTCTGTAATGCCTATCGGATCGAAAANATTTGGTACTCGNAGAGAAGTTAAAAATGTCAATTCATTTAGAAATGTAGAGAAAGCAATCCACTATGAATATAATTATCAATGTTCAAGAATTGAATCAGGTGAAGACATAGACCAAGAAACTCTTCTTTGGGATGATAATAATGAAGTAACTAAATCAATTAGGACGAAAGAAGACGCACATGATTATCGTTACTTCCCAGAACCTGACCTTCCTCCATTAAAAGTTTCTAATGAATTAATTGAAGAAATCAAAAATACTATGCCTGAGTTACCAAATCAGATAAGGTTAGATTTATCTGAGAAATATAAATTAAATAAAGATCAAATAGATTATCTATTAGGAAACAGAAAATTATTAAATTATTTTAGGCAGCTATGCGGTGAAAATTTTAAGAATTCAATTAAATATTATAATTGGCTTAGTATAGAGGTTGTCAAGTACTTGAAAGATAAGAATTTATCTATTACAGAATTTCCAATACCAATTAAAGATTTAAGGCAATTAATAGATCTAGAAATTAATAACAAAATAGATCATTCAATGGCAAAAAAAATATTTTCCAAACTTGTAAGTTCTGATCAAAAATTTTCTGAAATAATTACTGATATTAATACTGAAAATAACAGTTCTGATGATTTGAAAGATTGCATTGACTCGATTCTCAAACAAAATCAAGATGAACATGATAGATTAATTAATGGTGAGATTAAACTTGTTAACTTTTTTATCGGTCTTGTAATGAAAACTTCTAAAGGAAAGTATAGTCCTGCTGATATTAGTAAATATCTAAATGAAAAATTTAATGTTTGAACCTATAATTGAACGCTTACTCAGCTATCAGAGATTATTTGCAAATAATAGTAAGAGTATAATTGAATATATCCAGAATTTTTTAAAGAATTTTAATCAATATTTAAATTTATATTTTAATAAGATAAGGTATAAGATTGAGTTTAAGCATGAATGTTACTTACTTGGTCAATATCTAGGAAATGTGGACTCCAAGAAATATGATTTATCACATGATAAAGAATTTTTGTCGATGATAGAGAAAATAAAATTCACAAAAGAGCAAATTAGTAGAAATGAGATTGAAATTTCTAAATTAAGTAATATGAAGCTCTAAAGCATTTATTTGTTTTATATATTTATGTTTATTTTTAATTTCTAAAACAGTTATTATAGATATGAAAAGTAAAAAGTATAAAATATTATTTCTAAATAACAAAAAAGGGTCTATGCGAGAAATTAATTTCTCTAAAGGCCTCGTTCTATCTTCAATTCTATTTCTTTTCTTATTCAATTTTTTAATTTTCAATTTTCTAGCAGATGATTTTACTGCATGGAAAACAAATCAAGAAATTAATAGTCACAAAAAAGATAATATTTTTTTAGTTGAAGCAATAAATAATTCAAAGGACAGAATATCAAATATTGAACAGAAATTAAATAGTATAGCTCAAAATGATGATAATATCAGAGACATGTTAAAGCTACCTAAAATTCATGAGGATATAAGAATGTTAGGAGTTGGAGGAGCAGCTGCGAAGGAAACTTTTCAAGAGCTAGAGTATTTGCTTCCTGAGTCAGATCTTAATCTTCAAAGCTATTTTGACAAACTTGATTATTTGGATCGATTGGCTAACTTAGAAGTTCTTAGTTATATGGAGATGACAGCTAATACTGAAAAAAATAAAATGAAGTTGAGGCATATGCCTGCAATATATCCAGTTAGCTTAGAACATTCAAAATTAACATCAAGATTTGGATATAGGAAAGATCCATTTACGAAAAAAAGAAAGAAGCATGAAGGGGATGATTTTTCTGCAAAAACTGGGACACCTGTAGTTGCTACAGCTGATGGGCTTGTAATTTCTTCAAAATATAATGGGTCATTTGGGCATTATATAGAGATAAGCCATGGTAATGGTTATAAAACTGTATATGGCCATCTTTCAAAAAGAGACGTTCCTAGGGGCCGTTATGTTGTAAGAGGTCAAAAAATTGGGGAAGTCGGTAATACTGGCAAGTCTACTGCACCTCATTTACACTATGAGGTGAAGCACAATAGAAAGAGATTAGATCCTAAAGATTTTTATTTTAAGAGTAGTTAGATAAAGTTTTGTATAAATTAAAATACTCTTAACTAGGTCCAGCCGAATAAATAATTATACAGCAAATTAACCATAAATATATTCTAGAGAATTTTATCTAAACTTTAATATATTTACTGAACATAAAATAGTATATGATAAAATAAAATTAAAATGAACCAAAAAACATATTATATAGAAACTTATGGATGTCAGATGAATGTTTATGATTCTGAGTTAGTATCTAATATGATGAAGCTATCTGGATACAAGCAAACTAATGATTTAGAAGCTGCTGATGCTATTTTTTTAAATACTTGTTCAATAAGAGAAAAAGCGGAAGAAACTGTTCATAATCGTTTAAATAATTTTCAACATCTCAAAAGAAAAAAACCTTCAATGCTTATAGGTGTTCTTGGATGTATGGCTCAGAATCTTAAGGATGTATTATTAGAGGATAAGCCTTATGTAGATATTATTCTTGGTCCAGATTCTTATAGAAATTTACCGAAAATTATTAAAGATAGATCAAAGACAAGTGAACACTTAGTAGATACTAAGCTTTCAAAATTTGAAATCTATGATGATTTATTTCCAGCAAGAACGGAGGGAGTAAATTCATGGGTATCTATAATGAGAGGTTGTGATAAATTTTGTACCTTTTGCATAGTTCCATTTACTAGAGGTCGAGAAAGAAGTAGACCTATTGATAGTATTATAAGTGAAATCAAAGATGGAGTTAAGGATGGGTTTGTTGAATTTACTCTTTTGGGTCAAAATGTTAATTCTTATAAAACTCCAGATGGCAAGTTTCCAACTCTTCTTGATGAAGTTGCCAAGATAGAAGGCGTTAAAAGATTGCGATTTACTTCACCCCATCCAAGAGATGTTGATGACCATATGTTGCAGGTTATGTCAAAACATGATAATATTTGTAATCAAATCCATCTTCCACTTCAAGCTGGTAGTGATAGGATATTAAAAAGGATGAATAGAACTTATACTTCGACAGAATTTTTAAACTTAGTTGATAAAATTAGACAATATATACCTAGTTGCGCTTTAACTACTGATATAATTGTTGGATTCCCTGGAGAGACCGAAGATGAATTTTTAGAAACTTTATCAGTTGTTGAAAAAGTTGAATTTAATTCAGCATACATGTTTAAATATTCCTCAAGACCAGGAACCAAAGCTTCTCAGTATGATGAACATATAACAGAAGATGAAAAACAAGATAGACTTGAAAGATTAATTGACCTTCAACTTAATAAAACTCTTATCCAAAATAAAAAACATATAGGAAAAATATCCAATGTTCTTGTTGAGAAAGTAAGTAAAAAATCTAATGATCAGTGGTCAGGTCGCACTGAGGGTGGTACATGGGTAGTTTTTGATAAAACCAATGAAAAAATTGGTGATATTATTGATGTGAAAATTGATGACGCGAGAGGAGTTACATTATTCGGGTCACGAACTTATCAGGGGTATAATTATGAAGTTGCTTAAATATTTTATGTTTTTAATGATTCTTTCTGGTAGTATATATTTTTTAATATCTTTAAATGAATTAAATACTATAGATGGAACACCTACAACTATCAAAATACCTTTTATGGATACAGATGAAATATCCTCAAACGGATATAATGTCTGGATTGTTTTACTGATTACTCTAACTTTGGGAGTTGTAGTTGGTTTTATTATTTCATTGATTCAAATGATTTCACTCAAGAGTGAAACGATATCTCTAAAATCAAAAAATAAAAAAATACAAATTGAATTAGATGCATTGAGAAATCAAGGTATTGAAGATGAACTTGAGATTATTGAAGATTTACCAGATAATAATACAACTCTATGAGCTATACATTAATTAGCATAATCATATTACTCATTATACTTGCTATATTCATTTTTATTAATTTTGACTACAGTAGTAAATATAAAAAGACTGACAAGGATTTATATTATGAGGCATTAGATCAACTGCTTATTGGTAAATTAAAAGAATCTTATTCAACTCTTCGTGCACTAATTAAAAATGATACAAATAATGTAAAGGCTTACCTAAAATTAGGTCAAGTTCTAAGAGAAATAGGAAAACCAGAAAAGGCTCTTAAAGTTCATAAGAATTTGTTGATACGAAAAGATTTAAATAACTATGAAAAAATAGAGTTATTAAAAAATATTTCACAAGACTACAGGCACCTAAATAAAATTGATGAAGCGATTACCCAATCCTTAGATATAATAAAATTAGATAAACATAATGAATGGGCTCTAAATGAGTTAGTTGAACTATATAAACTTGTTAATGATTGGAACTCATCAAAAAAATATCTACAAATATTTCAAAAAATTTCTGGAGAATTAGATAGTAGAGTTTTAGGCCTATATGTAGCGAAACAAGGTCAGATAGAATTAAAAAAAGGGAATTTTTCTAACTCGAGAATCTTATTCGAAGAAGCTCTCAATATGAGTAATGACTTAGCTGTATGCTACAAGTTAATTGCAGATTCCTACAGTATAGAGAGTGAAATTATGTACCATAAATCAGAAGAGGGTGATGTAGAATCATTCCTTGATGATGCAAAAGATTTATTGTCAAAAGCTCTTAAAATGTGGGTCAAGTATGCGCAGCACAAGCCTAATCAAAGTAGAGAAGTTTTACATCTTATTAAAGATGCTCTGTTTACATTAGACAGATATTCTGAATTTGAATTTATTTTAAAGGATCTTATCGAAAGAGATTCTAGAAATTTTGATGCTTTAATTGATTTAGCTGATTATTACTCAAGTCAGGGAGAAAATCAAAAATCAATATCTTTGTTGGACTCAATTAAGGATGTAGCAAAAGATTCTATTCTAGCTCAAATGGTTAGGCTAAAACTGAAAATGAACTTATCTAATGAAACTTCAGAATCGATAAAGAAAGAATTTAATAACTTAGCAGATCAAATGAGTAAAACTAGTTCTCTGTCTTCTTCAAATTTGGAAGATGAAGATTATTTATGGTTGCGTAATAATGATTCCCAAGATAAGTAGTTTTTTAGTTTCTATATTTCTACTTTTTTCGATTTTGTTTTCTCAAAGTGAAATTGATGACCTAATCAATGAAGTATATTCCGGTAATATAAATAATGCTAAAGATAAATTGCCAGCGATGAAAAAAGAATTTTCAGATATTCCATCTCTCTTGTTCCTAGATGCACTTATAGATGATGATATAAGTAGCTCAATTGGAAAGTTTAAAAATTTTTTTAAGTATTATGAGTCTTCTGAATATGCAGATGATGCAATTATGAAAATATCTGAATACTATTATACGCAAGGATCATATATAGAGTCTAGTAAATGGCTTAAAAAAATAAATCTATATTATCCTAACTCTGAACATATTAGTAGAAGTTTAAACTTATATTTAAGAGCATTGACATTATCTGGAAAAGAGGATACTGCTCAACTTTATTTACAGACATTTTTTAAAAAATATCCAGATTCTTCAATCGATAATTATATAATTGAAAATTTAGATATGTCAAATAAAGACAATAAAAAAAATAAAGATAATCAAAATTCATTGTTAGATATTGTTGAGGAACTCAAACAATCCCTAACCACAAAACAAAAAAATAAAAAAAAATATAAGTTTTCTGTACAAATAGGAGCATACAGTAGTATGGATAATGCGGTACAGGTTCGAGATGAATTATTAACCTTGAACTTTAATACAAGAATTGATATAATATATCTATCTACTAAAAATAAAAATTTATATGCAGTGAGAGAAGGATACTTCAAGTCTAAAGAGTATGCATCAGGTACTCAAAAAAAAATAAAATCAAGAACTGGCTATAATGCTATTGTTGTTGATGTAAATGATTATTGATATAAGAATTAACGGAAGCGGATGTTATCCCGGTGGATACCTCGGCCTTCAAAGCCGCTGAGACACAGAAATGGGTCTGGTGGGTTCGACTCCCACACGTTTCCGCCATTTAGAGAAGAACCCCTGCATTTTGCGGGGTTTTTTCTTGCTCCAAGAATACCTGTTTAGTTGTTAAA
>PCCQ01000005.1 GCA_002731795.1 Fidelibacterota bacterium | reverse complement strand
GGAAAAAATTATAGGAAGTCTTTCCTACTTAGAAAATAATAGAAATGCATTATTTGGTGTGCTTGCTGCTATAGTTCTTATTATAGGTGTAAGTGGATATTATAGCTCAAGTTCAAAAGCACTTCAAGTTGAATCTGCATCAGATTTAGGTGTGGCACTAATTACTTTTACGAATGATAAAGATAGTGGGTTAATGCTATTGTCAAAAGTACTAGATGAGGGAGATGATGCTTCAAAGCAAGTTGCAATGGCAACGCTTGTGAATCATTTTTATTCAAACGATCAATTTTTTGAGGTTGATTCCCTTTTAAATTTAGGTGTTAAAATTACTGATAATGTTATCTCTTCTAAGCTTCTATCTCTAAGAGGAGATATGAGAGCAAATGATGGTGATTATGAACTTGCTTTAGAAGCATATAGTAGCTCTATTGATAAGTATCCATCTATTGAAGTTGAGCTTAAAATGGCAAATGCCTATCATCAATCAGGTGAAATCGACAAAGCTCGTCAGATGGTAGATGCCATTCTTGCTAACGAAAAAGCTTCAAACACTTTAAAGACCAAATCAAGTACTCTTAGAGCAAAGCTTTAAAAAGATGTAATTATTATTTTGATATAAAGAATTTTAATGAGTAATTTAGCGTGATGAAAGTGGGAAGGGATTCCCACTTTCTTTTTATAAGGAATTTTGAAAGGAGTATCCATTGATAAGTAAAGACATTATTGATGCATTTTCGGATCTAGCCAAAGATAGGGGCATAGATAGAACTAATCTTGGTACGATTATAGAAGATTTATTTTACAATCTCATTCACAAAAGATATGGTGAGGAACGAGATAATTTCAGTGTTATTGTAAACATGGAAAAAGGTGAAATTGAAATTTATCAAGAGAAAGAAGTTGTTGATGAAGTAATTGATGAAGTTTCTGAAATTCATATTAAGGAAGCTCAGAAAGTTGAGCCTGATCTAGAACTTGGTGATCCTTATATTGATGTTATTAATCCAGAAGATTTTGGAAGAAGATTAATTAATACTGGAAAACAATTTTTAGCGCAAAGTATTCGAAACATAGAAAAACAGGCCATTTATGATGAGTTTGATGATAAGCTTGGAACAATTGTAAGCGGGTATGTGAATCAAATTCAAAGAGATAATGTGTTTATCACATGCGAAAGTGCTGAACTTGTTCTTCCAAAAAGCGAGCAAATTCAAAATGATAGATACAGAAGGGGTGAATCAGTTCGTGGAGTTGTAAAAAGTGTAAAAGTTACATCCAAGGGGCCTGAAATTGTTATTTCAAGATCAAGCAACGAATTTCTTGTTAAGTTATTTGAAATGGAAGTTCCTGAGATTGAAGATGAAATCATTGAGATAAAAGGTGTTTCTAGAGCTCCAGGCGAACGCAGTAAAGTTGTTGTTTTTTCATCTGATATAAGAATTGATGCAGTTGGAGCATGTGTAGGAATGAGAGGAAGCAGAATCCAATCAATAGTTAGAGAATTAAATGGCGAGAAGATTGATATTATTAATTTTAGTGATCAACCTGAAATTTTACTCACACGTGCAATAGCACCAGCAAAACCTCTAAATATGCTTCTTGATGAAAAACAATCTTACGCTGTTATTGTATTTGAAGATGATGAGCTTGCAGTTGCTATTGGTAGAAATGGTCAAAATATTTCTTTAGCGAGTGACGTTACTGGTTTTACAATAGATGCTATATCTAAAAGTGATTATAATAAACAACATGGAATAGTAGATGAAAATCATTTATCGACTATTTCAGGTTTCTCTGAGACACAATTAGAGGTTCTTAGCGAAATAGATGTCACTACTTGCGAAGATTTTTTAGATAAGAAAGATGATATCCTTGAGCTTAAAGGATTTGGTGAAAAAACATATGATAAACTGGCTGACAAAATAAAGGAACGCGAGGTAGATGCCTAAAAAAAGAATATTTCAGGTAGCAAAAGATTTAAATATATCTCATTTAGATATTATTAAGTTTTTAAAGGGGAAGGGAATTGAAGTAGCAAGTGTAAACTCACCTCTTGAGGATGATGTCTATGAAACTATTTTAGCTGAGTTTAACAAAGAGCGTTTAGAGATTGAGAGACTTAGAAAAGAAAAAGCTCGTCAAGCAATAATTAATGAAAAAGAAAAAGAGAAAGAATTAGAGCTTGAGAAAGTAGAGCCAGTAAAAGAAGAGCCAGTTGGTCTAAAAATAATTAAAAGACCTGAGCAAGTTGAGGAGCAAAAATCTTCAATCCCAGAGGTTAAATTAAAGAAAATTTCATCACCAGATAATAGTAAGCCCCTTAATATAAATCTTGACATTAAGCCGAAAGATAAAAAGCCTTCTAAGAAAAATCTAAAGCAAATTGATATATCAGCCATTGCAGAAAAGATCAATAAGGGAAAAAAAGATACAAAGAGTAATACTGTTGATAAATCAGTTTTAAACAAAACTATATCGAGTCAAGCCAAAAAGAAAAAGAAGAAAAAGAAAGCAGTTGAAGAAAATGTTGAAGAATTAGAGACTTCGAATGTAATAAAAATCCCTGAATTTAGTTCTGTGGATGAGCTGGCTCAATCTATGAATGTAAAGTCACAAGATGTAATTATGTCATGTATGGGCTTAGGATTGATGGTTACTATAAATCAGCGTCTTGATATGGATACAATTACTATGGTTGCAGATGAGTATGGTTTTGAAGTTGAAACCTTAAAAGAATTTGCTGAAGAAGAATCAGACCTAGTAGATACAGAAGAAGATATCAAAAATGCTACTGAAAGAGCCCCTGTTGTTACAATTATGGGACACGTTGATCACGGAAAAACATCTCTTTTAGATTACTTGAGAGAAGAAAATGTTGTAGCAGGAGAATCTGGGGGAATTACACAGCACGTGGGTGCATATGAAGTAACCCTCGAGAATGATAAAAAAATTACCTTCTTAGATACACCTGGTCACCAAGCATTTACAGCAATGAGGGCAAGGGGTGCAAATATAACTGATCTTGTAATTATTGTAGTTGCAGCTGATGACGATGTCAAGCCTCAAACTATTGAAGCAATTGACCATGCTAAAGCTGCTGGTGCACCAATGATTATTGCTATAAACAAAATTGATTTGCCCGCTGCTAATCCAGATAAAATTAAAAAATCACTTTCAGAACAAGGAATTCTTGTTGAAGATTGGGGTGGCAAGATACAGTGTGCTATGATTTCTGCAAAAAAAGGTGATGGTATTGACGACCTTCTAGATAAAATATTACTTGAGGCAGAAATTCTTAATTTAAAAGCTAACAAAGATACGACTGCATTTGGTACTATAATTGAGTCTAAGCTCGATAAAGGACTAGGATCAATTGCAACGGTCTTAGTTCAAAAAGGAACGTTGAAGGTAGGTGATATTTTCTTATGTGGCTCACAAAGTGGAAGAGTAAGAGCTATGCTTGATGAGCGTGCTCATAATTTAAAAGAAGCTTTCCCTTCCGATCCTGTTCAAATCCTTGGATTTGAAAGTGTACCAAAAGCAGGAGAAACTTTTAAAGTCTTTACTGAAGAGCGTGATGCAAAGAAAATAGCAACGGAACGTTCTATCCTTGAAAGAGAAGCTTCACAAAGACGTCATAGGAAGTTAACTCTTGATCAAATTGGTCAGCAAATAGTAGAAGGAAAAGTAAAAGAATTAGATATTATTATTAAAGGTGATGTAGATGGCTCTATTGAAGCTCTAAGTGATTCGTTGATGAATCTATCTACTGAAGAAGTTACTGTTAAAATCATTCATAGATCAGTTGGTATGATCACTGAAAATGATGTTTCTCTTGCAGCTGCATCTAATGCAATAATTATAGCATTTAATGTTCAAACATCCAATGAAGCTAAAATACAGGCTAAAAACGATGGAATAGATATTAGGCATTATACTATTATTTATAAAGCAATTGAAGAAGTTAAATTAGCTTTAGAGGGTCTTCTAGAACCTGATAAAGTTGAAGAAGTTTTAGGTCTTGCTGAAGTTAGAGAGCAGTTTAAGATTCCAAAGCTTGGTTTGATTGCAGGGTGTATGGTTACAATGGGTAAGGTTGTAAGAAACGCTTTCTTAAGAGTTAAAAGAGATGGTGAAATTGTTCATGAGGGAAAACTTACTTCGTTAAAGCGTTTTAAAGATGACGTTAATGAAGTATTAGAAAGTTTTGAATGTGGTATTGGAATTGAAGGTATGCAGGACTTTAATGAAAATGATATTATAGAAGTTTTTGAGATAAAAGAAATAAAGAGAACTCTAAAATAGAATTTGGATAATTTTCAGTTTAAAAGATCAGATCGGGTAGCTCAGCAGATACAAGATATAATAAGTAACATCATTGCTACCAAGGTAATTGTTCAAGGTTTAGGACTAGCAACAGTTACCAAAGTTAAAACTTCTCAAAATTTAAGATTTTCTCGAATATATTTGAGTTTTATGGGTAATTCAATATTACCTGAAGAATTAATCATCCTAATGAATCGTAACGTCAAAGAATATAGATTTCATCTTGGAAAGGAGCTTCAAATCAAATATGTCCCACAAATAAAATTTTATCATGATAATACATTCGAAGAGATGGAGAAAATAAGTAATTTAATTAATAAAAGTAAGTCAGATGGAACGAATGCAGACTAATCTTTTTCCTGTATGGAAGCCTCAAAATCTTTCATCAGGAGATGTCGTTAAAACAATCAAATCAAAATTAAATTTCAATAAAGTAGGGCATTGTGGAACATTAGATCCCTTTGCAGAGGGAATACTTCTTATAGTTACTGGAAAGGAAACTGCTAATAGCATTAAATACATGTCTGAAACTAAAACATACAAAGCAGTTATATCACTTGGTCAACAAACAGATACCTTAGATAACACTGGCATACCCATTAAATCGTATAAAGTTGATGACGAAAAATTTTCTAAAGATTTTTTTAAAAATATTTTATCTTCCTTTGAAGGCAGTATACTGCAAAGGCCACCTGCTTTTTCTGCAAAAAAAATAAATGGTATTAGACTATACAAACTAGCTAGACAAGATATATTCGTTCACCTTAAACCTGTTGAAATTTTTATAGAAAAAATTAACTTTATAAATTATGATAAAAAGGATTTAACCATTGAAGTAATCTGTGAAAAGGGAACATATATAAGACAATTAGGATTAGATATTGCCAAATCAATTGGTACTGTAGGTCATTTAAAAAGTTTAGTAAGAACTAAAGTAGGTTTATATGATTTCAAAAATTCTTTAAGTCTTGAGGATATAGATAATTGGAATTACTAAAGTCTTCAAGTTTAACAAACAATATTGTAAACACATCTGCTCTTACAATTGGAACTTTTGATGGAATGCATTTAGGTCATATTCATCTAATTGAAAATATGTTAGCCCTATCTAAAAAAAATAATTGTCCTTCAGTGGTAATAACATTTAATCCTAATCCGTTTATTGTTTTAAATAATTTAGATAAATCTAAATATCATTTGATAAATAATAGGAAAAGATTTGAGATATTAGAATCTTTGGGAGTTGATTATTTATGTGAAATTGAATTTGATAATAGCTTAGCTCAATTATCAGCATACGATTTTTTATCTAATTTTATTATTAATCCCTTTAATCCTAAAGATGTTGTGATCGGCTATGATCACCATTTTGGTAGAGGTCGCGAAGGGAATTCATCTTTTTTAGATAAATATTCCTCTTTATATAATTACTCATTAAAAGTTGTAGATGCATATAAGATTAGCGGTGATATTATAAGTTCTTCATTAATAAGATCTTTAATTAAAAGTGGAGATATATTAAGATCAAAAGAACTCCTCGGTTATAATTATAGCTTAAGAGGAACTGTTATTAAAGGAAATAGTATTGGAAGAGAGCTTGGATTTCCTACTGCAAATATTGATGTGAAATCTATTGAGCAAATTTGTCCTCAAAATGGTGTTTACTCAATAAAATCAAAAATTAATGAGGATTACTATCACGGGATGTGTAATATTGGCTATAAACCTACATTGACAAGTGGAGATAAAATGTCCATTGAGGTTCATTTTTTTAATTATAATAAATTTGATTTATATAATAAAAAATTAGATATAGAGTTCGTAGATTACGTGCGTAACGAGAGAAAGTTTGAAAATTTAGAAGATTTAAAATTACAGTTATCCAAAGATAAAGATTACTGTACAAAGATAGAGCGTTAAAAAGGAGAAGTAAATGACGATAAGTAAGGACAAGACAAAAGAACTAGTTAAAGAATATGGAAAAACTGCAGATGATACTGGTTCTACTGAATCACAGATATCAATTTTTTCAGAAAGAATTAGCAATTTAACAGATCATCTTAAAATAAATAAAAAAGATAAAAGCGCCCAAAGAGGGTTAATGCTTTTAGTTTCAAAAAGATCTAGATTGCTTAAATATTTAAAGAAAACACGATTAGAAGATTATAAGAAATTAGTCGAAAAATTAGGGATAAGAAAATAAATGAATTCAAAAGAGATTAAAATTCAAGACAAGACAATTAAGCTAGAGACTGGAAAAATTGCTAAGCAAACATCTGGGTCTGTTATGGTAACATCAGGTGAGACAGTTGTTTTAGTTACAGTTTGCGCGAGCAAGGGAGATGCTGAAGATAGAGGCTTTTTCCCATTATCAGTTGATTATAGAGAAAAATTCTATGCTGCAGGAAGAATTCCTGGAGGTTTTTTTAAAAGAGAAGCAAGACCTAGTGAAAAAGAAATACTTGCTGCAAGGTTAACAGATAGGCCACTTAGACCATTATTCCCAAAAGGATTTATTAATGAGACTATTGTTTCGATTAATGTTCTATCATATGATGGTGAAAATGAACCTGAAGTGTTAGGTACAATTGGCGCTTCAGCTGCTATAGCTATATCAGATATCCCCTGGGATGGGCCTGTAGCATCAGTAAGCATCGGTAGAATAGATGAAAAGTTTGTAATTAACCCTTCTCTTGAACAGTTAGAATCTAGTGATTTAAATATGGTGGTATCTGGTACTTCTGATTCAGTGGTTATGGTTGAAGGGGTATCTGATTTTATTTCTGAAGAAGATGTTCTTTCTGCAATTCAGTATGCTCATGGTGTAATCAAAGATATTGTAGCTATGCAAAATGACTTAGTTAAAGAATGTGGTCAAGAAAAAAGAACTGTCGTAGAGCCTGTAGTGAATGAAGAATTACATGCAAAGATTGATGATGTCATGAAAGATGATTATGTATCACTAAATGATCCAAAAAATAAAGCAGAAAGATACGGAGCTATTGATGACTATGTAGCTGATATCGTTTCAAAATTTGAGGAAGAGCATCCTGATGACTTAGGTGCTGTCAAATCATATGTAAATGATAAAATAAATGATAATCTTAGATCTAGAACTCTTGATGGNAGTAGAGCGGACGGCCGTTCTCATGATGAAGTTAGAAATATNGANATNGAAACTTCTATCCTACCAAGAACACATGGCTCAGCATTATTTACNAGAGGTGAAACNCAATCATTAACTGTAGCTACTTTAGGAGGAAAGCGTGAAGAACAAATGCTCGATAATATAGGTGGTTTAACCTACAAATCGCATATGCTTCATTATAACTTTCCACCTTTCTGTGTAGGAGAAGCAAGACCAAAATTTAGTCTTTCAAGAAGAGAGGTCGGACATGGAAATCTAGCAGAACGTGCTATAGTGAATGTATTGCCTGATTTTGAAGATTTTCCATATACAATAAGAATAGTTTCTGAAATAATGGAGTCAAACGGCTCATCTTCTATGGCGACTGTATGTGCTGGCGTGCTTTCATTAATGGATGCTGGTGTACCTATCAAAGAGCCTGTCGCAGGTATTGCTATGGGGCTAATTATGGAAAATAAAGATAGATATTGTATTTTAACAGATATACTAGGGACTGAAGATCATTTGGGTGATATGGACTTTAAAGTTGCTGGTTCCAAAGATGGAATAACAGCAATTCAAATGGATCTCAAAATTGATGGTCTTCCTATGGATATCATGAGAAAAGCACTCCAACAGGCTAAAGAAGGTAGGTCACATATTTTAGATGAGATGAATAAAGTCCTATCTGCACCAAAAGATAAGCTATCTAAGTATGCACCTAAAATGCAAAAGGTGAATATTCCAGCAGATAAAATTGGAGAATTTATTGGCCCTGGAGGTAAAAATATTAAAGCTATCCAAGAAGAGTATGAAGTTGATATTAATATAGAAGACTCTGGATTAGCCTTGATAGCAGGTTCAGATCAAGATAATATAGATAAAGTCTTTGAAATAATGTCAGCTTATTCCATGGTTCCTGAACCAGGCAAGACTTATGAGGCAGAAGTTGTTAGTATACAAAACTATGGAGCTTTTGTGAAAATAGCTCCTGGAAAGGAAGGATTGCTTCATATTTCACAATTAAGTACAGAAAGAGTCAATAAAGTTGAAGATGTTTTAAAGCTTGGTGATAAAATAAAAGTCAAGCTAACTAAGATTGACGATAATAATAGACTTAATTTTAGCATAAAGGCATTGGAAGAAAAGCAAAAAAGTTAATTCTATGATTATTGGTGTACCGATAGAGATTAAGGAAAACGAAAATAGGGTGTCGATGACACCCTATGCAGTCCGGACATTAATCAATGATGGACACGAAGTAATAGTTCAAGAATCAGCGGGAGTCAAAAGTGGTTTTTCTAATGACGAATATACAAAATTCGGTGCTCGCATCGTTGGAACACTTGATGAAGTGTATCAGCAAAGTGATATGATTGTCAAAGTAAAAGAACCTCAAGAAGCAGAACTGAGTAAAATCAGAGAATCGCAAATTGTTTTTACTTATTTTCATTTTGCTGCTAGTAAAAAATTAACCGAGAGTATAGTAGATTCAAAATGTGTAGCTATAGCTTACGAAACCGTTCAAACTGAAAATAAAAATTTACCACTTCTGGTTCCAATGAGTGAAATTGCGGGTAGACTTTCGGTTCATAATGGTGCAAAATGTTTAGAATCAAATGAAGGCGGTAGGGGAGTGCTTTTAAGCGGATCTACAGGTATTGAGCCAGCTACAGTAACAATTATTGGTGGTGGAATTGTAGGCTCAAATGCATGTAAGCTTGCAGCTGGTCTTGGTGCTAAAGTAAATATATTAGATGTGAATGTTCAGAAGCTCCAATTTTTAAGTGATGTAATGCCTCCAAATGTCACTACACTATATTCTGATAGTTATAATATAGAAAGGTTATTACCTCAAACTGACCTATTAATTGGTGCTGTTTTAGTTGTTGGAGCTAAGGCACCAAACCTTATTTCAAAGTCCATGCTTGGAATGATGAAAAAAAGATCCGTAATTATAGATGTCGCAGTTGATCAAGGCGGATGCGTTGAAACATGTAAGCCGACTACTCATGCAAATCCTACATATTTTGTTGATGATATCCTTCATTACTGCGTTGCTAATATGCCTGGAGCTGTCCCATATACCTCTACGATGGCGCTAAGTAACTCAACGATTCCGTATATAAGGTCAATAGCTAAACATGGTTATAAAAAATCAATTTCTGCAAACAAATCATTACAGCATGGACTAAATATACACCTAGGAAAGGTTACGCATCCAGCAGTTGCAAATTTATTTGATTTTGAATATACTCCTGTCAAAGAAGTACTTAACTAATTTGATAACTAAAATAAGATGAAAGTTTGTCTAAATTATCACAATTTAGGTTATACTCCCCAATTTGGTATCAATAAAGTACATCCTATAATTTTTAAGAATCATATAGATATATGTAATGATTTTAATTCAAATAAAAATATAGATTTGATTATAACATTCGATGACGCTTACGAAGGTATTTTTAAATTTGCTAGAAAAGTACTTAATAAGTCATCAATAAAAAGAAAAATTGTTTTTCCAATTGTTGACTATATTGGAAAATATAATAACTGGGATAGTACGTTTTATCTGAATAGATACAAACACCTAAGCTTGGATCAAATAAAAATACTTGTTAGTGAAGGTTGGGAGATTGGCAGTCATACTTGTACTCATAAGTATCTTGGAAAGTTGAAAAGAGATGAGATTGTTAATGAACTAGCCGTATCTAAACAAAAGTTAGAAGAAATAATAAATAAAAAAGTAACATCATTTGCACCACCATATGGAATTATTGATAAAAGAGTATTAGAAATATCTAAATCTATTGGATATAAGGAAATTTTCATTCAAAAAAATAAAAATATCGATGCTTCAGACGATATACTACTTGTGAAAAGAAATAATATTTATTCTGTAG
>PCCQ01000004.1 GCA_002731795.1 Fidelibacterota bacterium | reverse complement strand
TTAGCTGTTTTGAATTATTAAGAAGTAGAGCTTCAATTGAATCTAGACTGCTATTGGAGAAAAATTGAATGTTGGATATACAGTCTATATTTACTGATTGATTATTTTTAAATAAAATTCCATTACCAGGTGGAATAGGTTGAATAGATGAATTTAATGTTATGGTATTTTCAGAGCCAACAAAGTATTTATTATAAGTTGGTTTCAAAAAATAGCAAGCAACACCAATGAGTAAAAATATTAATACAAGTCTACTTTTGAAATTATTAAACATTTAAATTAATTTTCCTTTTAGGATACAGTTAACAAATTTAATTGTATCAGCATTGGTTAGAAAGGATAATTATAAAAATTTATTTAATAATTATTATTAAAAATCATCAAACTAATTAATACTGTAGACATTAGTTTTTTGACTTCTACCTTTAAGATTAATTTCGCCTTCAAGTTTTGCTTTATTTATAAATTCGTCAGTTAGTGTTGCATAAATTTCTTCGCTAATTGCAATTTCAGTTGAAAATTCTTTATTAACTGTTTCTAATCTAGCTGCAATATTTACAACATCACCAATTGCACTGTACTGTAGAAGGTCATCACTTCCCATATTACCAATGATAAGATTTCCACAATGCAAGCCTGTTCTGCATGTAACTTCATCAATTCCAATATTTTTCCAGTATCTTGAAAATTCGTTTTTATTCCATGACTCGTTTAATTCTTTTAATTCTGACTTCATTTCAATGGCAGCTTTAAGAGCTGAAATTTCATGATTTTTGATATTATTAGGAGCACCATATATTACCATGATGCTATCTCCTATGTAGTTGAGGATAACTCCATTATATTTTTTTATAACCTTATGCATTCTTGTAAAGTATTCATTAAGAAATTTAACAGCAATTTCTGGTGACATTTTTTCAATTATTGTTGAATACTTATTAATGTCAGTAAAAGATATAGTAACCCAACGTGTTTCTGCGTTTATTTTGCCTTCATCTTTTATTAATTGATTTGTAAGGCTTTCTCCAAAATATTTTCTTAGGCCTTTACTTAGTAAATTTTCATAGTAAAATGATATTCGTGATTTAATCTGACTTTGGTAAACGGTAAATATCAAATAGATAGCAGGAAAAATCACGAAACCAAGTGTATCAACAAGCCCCGCTCCGCCCTTAACTACAAAAGGATACAATGCAGGGAAAAATATACAGCATATGATAATTAACAAATGATTGAATTTAAATTTCATCACAGCGCATATTAGCACTACCGTAAAAAGAGGCCAAACTGGATAGAAATAAAGACTCATACTTTCAGGTAAATATCTTTCAGCTGGCGAGAAAAGAGCTCTTAGGCTAACAAAAATAAAAACATTTGATAAAGTTAAAGAGGCAATTTTATCTGCATATTTGAACTTAAATTCATCACTTGAAAATAGAACATAAAGATATAAGCTTATGTTTACAAAGTGTGAAAAAATCAACCAGTTACCCATAAGTGCGATTGGTGGTGAATATTCAATTCCCATAGACTCCCATCGAGTTTGCGTACCAAACTCAATAATTAGTCCTATTGTAGCTAAGAATGCTAGGGAAAGCATTATGTATGCAGTTTTTGATTTTTCTCTAGTCCATTCAGACTTTTTATATTCATTTTCTAGCTCTGGGTCTAGAAAAGTACAAGTAACTTTATTTATTTTTGATTTAATATCCATCGAACTATCCTTGTTATGATTTATTAAATTGATTTAATCCTCAAATATATATATAAAAGTCTCTAAAAAAGATTATTTTTTAATTATTTTTTATATATAAAATTAATTACTATTATAAAACTTCATATGGCTAAAAAAAATAAATCAAAAATAGTAGCAATTATAAATCAGAAAGGTGGTGTTGGAAAAACAACTACAGCGGTTAATCTTTCTGCTTTTTTTGCAGCTTCTGAAATTCCTACTCTTGTCGTTGATATGGACCCACAGGCAAATTGCACATCTGGCCTTGGAATCGAAATAGGGTCTTACAAAAAATCTGTTTATGATGTTGTCATTGGGAAAAAGGATATTAGCCAGTGTATTTTGAAGACAAATTTAGATTATTTAGATATTCTTCCTGCAAGTTCACAATTAGTTGGCGCTGAAGTTGAATTAGTTGGTATGCTTACCAGAGAAAGAATGCTTAAAGATCAATTATTAAGTAACGAAATTCAAAAGAAATATAAATATATTATTATTGATAGTCCTCCTTCATTAGGACTTCTTACTATTAATGTTTTAACTGCAGCTAATTCTTTAATTATTCCTATACAATGTGAATATTATGCTCTAGAGGGACTATCACAACTTTTAAATACTATTAGACTAGTGCAGAAAAAACTCAATAAAAATTTAAAAATTGAGGGTATATTGGCTACAATGTTTGACAATAGGTTAAATTTATCTAAGGAAGTTGTCAAAGAATTAAAAGAATACTTTAAAGATAAAGTTTATAAAACAAAAATTCATCGAAATGTTAGGTTGGGCGAAGCACCGAGTCACGGCCAACCGATTCTTCTTTATGATGCATCAAGTATGGGTGCAAATGATTATATGAATTTGGCAATGGAGTTCCTTAAAAATAATGAGTAAAAAAACGAACCTAGGAAAAGGCTTAGAGGCATTAATCTCCCAATATTCAACGGAGAAAGATAGTAATTATATAAATGATGCTATACCAATAAATAAAATTCAAGCAAATCCACATCAGCCTAGAAAAGATTTCAATGATTCTAAAATGGAAGAATTAGTTTTATCTATTAAAGAAAAAGGAATATTGCAGCCTATTGCAGTTAGAGAATTGAAAAACGGAAATTATGAAATTATCGCAGGAGAACGAAGGTATAGAGCATCAAAATCAATAGGTTTAAAATCAATTCCTGCCTATATCTTATCTGTTGAAGATGAATCAGAAATTATGGAGTTTGCGTTGATTGAAAATATCCAGAGAGATGATTTGAATCCTATTGAAGAATCTGAGGCATACGCAAGCTTAAAAAGTAAATATAATTTATCTCAGAAAGAAATTTCTAAAAAAGTTGGTAAGAGTCGATCATTAATTGCTAATTCATTAAGATTATTAAAACTACCTAGTTCAATTAAAGAAGATATTAAAAATAATAAACTCTCAATGGGGCATGCGGTATCTTTATTGGGCTTAAAAAGCAAAACTCAAATGCTAGCAATTGCTAATCGAATAATCAAAAATAAGTTAAGTGTAAGAAACACTGAAGAAATAATATCAAAAATTAATTCTAATGCGCCTAAGTCTAAATCAAATAGAAAATCATTAAAATCTCAACTTCTTAATGAATTAGAGAGTAAATTGATTCATAAGTTTGGTACAAAGGTCTCTATATCATCTAATAACAAGGGTAAAGGCAAGGTGGTTTTTGAATTTTATACTAAAGATGACTTAGAACGTATTTTAGATTTATTGAATAAATAATCCATTGATAAAAAAGTATTATACACTCCTAATTGCATCCGATTCAAATCATTTAAATAAATCTATTAGATTATCTCAGGTTTCTATGATTTTTTTTGCTGCTTTATTTGTAGTTACACTTTGTTTTTCCTATTATGGATTCTCATCCTATTTCTTTCCAAGTAAAAAAATAATTCAGCATCAATCTTTGAAAGAATTCCAATCCAATGTAGTTGATATCATTTTTGACCAATCATTTTCAAATTATTCTGATTCTTTCAACATACGACAAATAAAGAATTTAGTTTTAAATGATGGGCCATCTACTATGATGATTGCTCCTGTTGAAGGATATTCAACTGAAGGTATTGATTTAGATAAAAAACATCATGGGGTTGACATTGTATCTAAAAAGGGTGATTTAATTAAGTCTGCTCAAGATGGAATGGTTGTTTTCTCAGGCTACAAGCAAGAGTCTGGCAATACAATAATTATTTCTCATCCATTCAATTATTTTACTGTATATAGCCATTGTGATTCACTTTTAGTTAATGTGCGTGATATTGTATTACAAGGAGATTATATAGCAACGCTTGGAGAAACAGGAGAAATTAAATCTGGTCCACATCTTCACTTTGAAATTTGGCATAATGATACTATTATAGACCCTAGGAATGTAATAAAAAAATATGGAGAATTAGATGTTTCAACAGAGCAGTAATTCAATGAGTTCTATTATAGGCCCTGACTTGGAAATAAATGGTGATATAAATATCAAGGGTGATCTTTTGATATATGGCCATGTTGAAGGTAGCATTAATTGCGATGGACTTGTCACTACAATGAAAGGTTCTACTGTTAATGGATCGATAGTTACTAAATTTGCAGATATTAGTGGAAAAATTGAGGGAAATCTAGAGGCTAAAAATAAAGTAAGTTTATCCTCTACAGCTTCTTTAAGTGGAGATTTACTCGCATCCATCATTGTAATTGAAGAAGGTGCCAAATTTAATGGATTATGTAAAATGAATTCCGAATCAGAAGAAAAACTACAAAATTCAAAGGTTGCAAATCTTAATGAAGGGACAAAAGTCTAATTGGCTTAGGTTGTCTTCTATTGGATTTCAAATAGCGGGATCTTTGGCGTTATTTGGATGGATAGGAGATTTAATTGATAATAGATTTGATTCAAATCCAATATTTCTAGTATTCGGACTCATATTTGGGGCAACTGCATCTTTGTATCAAATTTGGAAAATGATAGATAGCAAGTGATTTACTTTATAATCTTCATACTTTTAATTATTTTTATTTTAACCTATTTATATATCATTTATAATAAAAAATTAGTCGAGAGCAATCAATTTATTAAAGCTCAAATAACATATTTTATTCAAAAAGTTTTAGCAGTATCTTCAATTACGTATTTTTTTTGTTTTTTTTCTCCAACAAATAGCTCCAAATTCATACTATCATCATTGATGATATTTATAGTATTTCATTTTTTAGAAGCAGTGGTTATACAAAAAAAAATTAATATGAAAGATTTTAATGGCTAATTCAGCACAATTTGACGGTGGAACAATATTGCACCACGTTACAAATTGGAGGGATGATGTATGGATTCCTCTTAATATGTTTGGAGTTGATTTATCTATTACTAAACATGTATTGATGCTTTGGATTGTTGCGTCAATAACTATAGCTTTAACTTTGTACGCGACTAGAGCCTATAGAAAAAATATAAATGCCAAGCCCAAAGGTATAGCACATCTATATGAAATTTTATTAGAATTTGTTAAAACTGATATAGTATTACCAAACATAGGGAGTAAGGGCTACAGGACCTGGACACCTCTTATTGCAACTTTTTTTATATTCATATTAATAAGTAATTATATTGGGTTAATTCCTTTTTTTGAAAAAATTCAAACTATACTCCCTGTTTATGATGGCACTTCAAATAAATTTGCCCCAGTTTCTGGGAGCTCAACAATAACAGGCAATTTCACAGTAACTGCTGCATTATCAGTAATTACATTTTTTTCAATAATTATAGCTGGAACTATGAAGCATGGGTTTATTGGACATTGGAAAAATATGATTCCGGGTGGTGTTCCTGCACCTGTTTTAATTATTTTAATTCCAATTGAAATAGCTGGAATGTTTATCAAGCCATTAGCATTAATCTTGCGTTTGGGTGCTAATATGACAGCAGGTCACATTGGTATGGTTGCGATTTTTGGTATACCTATGATAATTTATCAATCAGGAGCATCTATTGGAGTTGGTATATCAGTTGGTGTTGTATCTGTTATTTTAAATACAGCAATATATTTTCTAGAATTTATAGTTTGTTTAGTGCAAGCGTATGTGTTTTCATTGTTATCAGCAGTATTTATTGGGATGGCAATTCATGCAGACCACTAAAATTGAAGTTTTCATTAAATTAACAAAGGAGTAAGTAAATGAGTAATAGAAGAATGTTCTTAATGGTTTGTTGTGTTATGGTATCATCAGCTTTTGGAGCGGACAATACATATAAAGGTCTTGCTGCAATTGGAGCTGCTTTTGCTGTAATTGGAGCTGGTATTGGTATTGGAAATATATTTTCTTCAGCTGCTCAAGCTATTGCAAGACAGCCAGAAGCTACAAATGATATTAAAGGAACTGTAAACCTTCCTTTATTCCTTCTTGAAGGTGTTGCAATTATTGCATTGGTTGTTTGTATACTAGCTGTTGTAGCTTAATTAAATTATAACTAAAAGGTTATTATGAATAGATTAATCGCACTAGTCTTGATTGGTTGCGCATTCTCTGCTGGTCCAAGTAGTGGGGGCAAAGAAGTTACATGGATTGAAGCCTGGTTGATACCTGATCCTGGATTATTTATGTGGACTCTTATCACATTCTTTATAGTATTAATAATACTAAAAGTTGCAGCTTGGAAGCCCTTAATGGATGCTTTAGATGCAAGAGAGCAAAGAATCAACGACGCTCTTTCTTCAGCTGATAAAGCTAGAGAAGAGGCTGAAAAAGTTTCTAATGAATATGATGAGATGATCAAAAAAGCACAAGCTGAAGCTCAGGATATAGTAGCTAAAAGTAAAGAGGCCGGAGATAATCTCAGAACTGAAATTGAAAGAAAAGCCCAAGAGAAAGCAGATGAATTAATTGAAAAGTCAAATAAACAAATTGAATCAGCTAAAGCAAAAGCTGTTGACGAGTTAAAATCAATTTCTGTTGATTTGGCTATAAAAGCAGCTTCAAAGGTATTAGATAAGAATTTAGATGATAATGCCAATAGGGACTTAGCTAAATCAACTATAAACGAGGCAAATTAATTGCAAGATACCAGAAAAATCAATAAATATGCTTATTCGTTAATTAAGGTCACCAACTCTAGTAATATTGGTGACTCTGTTGATGGGCTAATATCTTTTAAAGCTATGTTAAAGGAATTTCCTGATTTAAGATATTTATTGTCTTCGAAGAAAGTTTCTATCGAAGATAAACTTAAATCTATAAATAACATATTTAGCAAATTTTATAATGGTATTACAATGGAGTTTATTTTGTTACTTATTAGGAACAATGACTTTTCAATGTTTAGTGACATTTTAAATAAGATAGTGATTTTGATGGAATCAGGTAGTAAAATAAAAAAGATAAAAATAACCTCGCATAAAGAATATTCTACTGAAGATCAATCTGAAATATTAAATNAACTTAAGAATAAATTCAAACTTGATAATACTTCAGATGTAAAATTTAGNGTTGACTCTTCAATCNTGGGTGGAATTAAGGTGCGAATTGGAAATAAAATAATAGACGGATCNGTTTCAACGAAACTAAGGAAAATCAAACAATCTTTATTAGGTATTTAAAGGGGTAGTTATGGAAGATATAAGAACTGAAGAAATTGCATCATTATTAAAAGAACAGCTTAACGATTTAAATATCGATTTAGATGTATCTGAAGTTGGTGAAGTCATTTACGTTGGTGATGGTGTTTCAAGAATTCAAGGTTTAGAAAATGTTCTATCATCAGAATTGTTAGAATTCCCAAATAATGTTTTTGGAATGGCGATGAATTTAGAAGAAAATAGTGTGGGTGCGGTACTATTTGGTGATAGTAAGTTGGTTAAAGAGGGAGATATTGTAAAAAGAACTGGTAAAGTGGTTCAAGTTGGAGTCGGAAAAGAATTTTTAGGCAGAGTTATAAATCCTTTAGGACAACCTGTAGATGGCAAAGGTCCAATTGATGCAAAAGAATTTTTACCTGTTGAAAGAAAAGCTACAGGTGTTCTATCAAGATACCCAGTACAAGAGCCACTTCAAACTGGATTAAAATCAGTTGATGCGATGGTTCCAATCGGTCGTGGACAAAGAGAATTAATTATTGGAGATAGACAAACAGGTAAAACTGCAGTTGCAATTGATACTATAATTAATCAAAAAGATACTCATAGTTCAGACTCTCCAGTTCATTGTATTTATGTCGCTATTGGTCAAAAAGAATCTACAGTTGCAAAAGTTGTTGCAGAATTAGAAAATGCAGGGGCTATGGAATACACTACAGTGGTAACAGCAAGTGCGATGGAACCTGCGCCATTATTATTCTTGGCACCTTATACTGGAGCAACATTAGGTGAGTATTATAGAGATAATGGTATGCATGCTCTTGTAGTATATGATGATTTATCTAAGCATGCATCAGCTTACAGACAAATGTCATTACTTCTAAGGCGTCCTCCTGGTCGTGAAGCGTATCCCGGAGATGTGTTTTATCTACACAGTAGGTTATTAGAAAGATCAGCAAAGCTAAATGAAAAATTAGGATCAGGCTCACTGACTGCACTACCAATCATTGAAACTCAAGAAGGTGATGTTTCTGCATATATCCCAACAAATGTTATTTCAATAACTGATGGTCAAATATATTTAGAGTCAAATTTATTTAATTCTGGTCAAAGACCTGCTGTTGATGTTGGATTATCAGTTTCAAGAGTTGGAGGTGCTGCCCAGATTAAAGCCATGAAAAAAGTAGCTGGTACACTAAAATTAGATCTTGCGCAATTTAGGGAGTTAGAAGCTTTTGCGAAATTTGGTTCTGATTTGGACAAGGAAACACAAAAACAACTTAATCGTGGTTCAGCTTTAATGGAATTATTAAAACAAAAACAATATTCACCAGTTTCCACTGAAAAGCAAGTAGCATTAATTTATGCAGGAACCAGAGGATATTTAGATGATGTAGAAAAAAGTAGATTAAGTGAGTTTGAAGAAAAGTTTTATGATTTCTTGGATGCTTCATGTGGAGATCTACTAAATACGATAAAATCATCAGGTCAATTAGATGATAGTACTGAAGAAACTTTAAAAACTAAAATAACTGATTTTGTAAAAGGATTTTAAAAATTGGCCAGTTTAAAAGATCTAAGAAATAAAATAAAATCTGTTAAAAGTATACAGCAGGTAACCAATGCAATGAAAATGGTTGCAGCGGCAAAGCTTAGAAAATCTCAGGAAGATATGGAAAAAGCAAGGCCCTACACTAATGCTATTGAAGAAATGATACATCATCTTATTCCAGATATAGATAGATCTTTATTACCAATTTTAGATTCAAGAGACATCAAGAAAAAATTATTTTTAGTGGTTTCAGCAGATAGAGGAATGGCTGGCGCTTTCAATGCAAATATAATCAAAAAGACAGAACAAAAAGTTGCAGAATTTGGGTCAGAGAATTGTCTTATTATTTGTATTGGTAAAAAATCTCATGATTATTTTAAAAGAAGAGACTTTAATATTATCAAAAACTACAGGGATTTTTGGAATACATTAAGTATTAGTGATGCATTATCAATTGGCGATATTATTATTGAAAAATATTTAAGTGGTGAAGTTGACTCTGTTGAAGTTATATATAACGAATTTGTTAATGTCGCTTCTCAGAAAATAATTTGTAAATCATTTCTACCTATAACATATGATGTATCTGAAAAAGATTCATGTGATTTACTCTATGAGCCTAGTAAAGAAAATGTTGTAAAAACTTTAATTCCAAAACATTTAAATGTACAGCTATGGCAGTTCTTGTTAGAGTCAAATGCATCCGAACAAGCAGCAAGGATGGTAGCTATGGAGAATGCAACAGAAAATGCTGGTGAAATGATATCAGATTTGAGTATAGAATATAATAAAGCAAGGCAGGCAGCAATAACAACAGAGATAATCGAAATTGTTAGCGGTGCTAATGCTCTAGAAGGATAATAAAGGAGAGATATGAGTAAGCAAGGAAAAATTTCATCTATTATGGGAGCTGTAGTTGATATAGAATTTAGTGATGGTGCTTTACCTGAGATATATAATGCAGTAGAGGTAGATCAAGGTAATAATGAAAAATTAGTAGTTGAAGTTGCTCAGCATTTAGGCGATTCAATGGTAAGAGCAGTTGCAATGGACTCTACTGATGGCTTACAAAGAGGAACTAAGGCAGTGGATACAGGCGCTCCAATTTCTGTTCCAGTTGGAGATGGAGTATTAGGTCGGATGTTTGATTTACTTGGTAATACAATCGATGAAAAAGAAGATGTGAAATCTGATGTTAGACTTCCAATTCATAGATCAGCTCCTAAGTTTGATGAATTAACAACAAGTTCAGAAATTTTAGAAACTGGTATTAAAGTTATTGATTTAATGGAGCCATATACAAAAGGTGGTAAGACTGGACTTTTTGGTGGTGCAGGTGTTGGTAAAACTGTACTGATACAAGAGTTAATTAGAAATATAGCAACTGAGCATGGAGGCTATTCAATATTTGCTGGTGTGGGAGAGAGAACTAGAGAAGGAAACGATCTCTATGGAGAAATGATTGAGTCTGGTGTTATTGATAAAACAGCAATGGTTTTTGGACAAATGAATGAACCTCCAGGCGCAAGACTTAGAGTTGCTCTAAGCGCACTTACTATGGCAGAATATTTTAGAGATGAACAAGGAAAAGATGTACTATTGTTTGTTGATAATATCTTTAGATTTACGCAGGCTGGTTCAGAAGTATCCGCTTTATTAGGAAGGATGCCTTCAGCTGCAGGTTATCAACCTACTTTGGGTACAGAGATGGGAGAGCTTCAAGAGAGAATTACATCTACTAAAAAAGGTTCTGTGACCTCGGTGCAGGCTGTTTATGTTCCAGCTGATGACTTGACTGATCCAGCTCCAGCTAATACTTTTGCACACTTAGATGCAACGACAGTATTAGATAGAAAAATTTCTGAGCTCGGAATATATCCAGCTATTGATCCATTACAATCATCTTCAAGAATCTTAGACCCAAGGGTTATAGGTGACCGACATTATAATGTTGCAAGAAATGTTCAGCAAATTCTTCAAAAATATAAAGACTTACAAGATATTATTAATATTTTGGGTATGGATGAGCTTTCAGATGATGATAAATTAGTTGTAGGAAGAGCAAGAAAATTACAAAAGTTTATGTCTCAACCTTTCTTCGTTGCTGAGCAGTTCACAGGAGTTGAGGGTAAGTACGTATCACTTGAAGATACAATATCAAGTTTTGAGGCAATTGTAAGCGGTGAAATGGATGAGTATTCAGAGAATTCATTTGCTTATGTCGGATCTATAAATGAAGTTGTAGATAAAGCTAAAAAATAATGAGTGATAAACTAGAAATAAATATAATTACCCCTATCTCAACTTTAGAATTTTCTGAAGTAGACTATCTAAGAGCACCATCAACTGAAGGTTTATTTGGTGTATTGCCTGGGCATATAGAATCTATAATTGCCCTTGATATTGGTGAGATTAAAATATCTACTGATAACAAATCTATTTACTTTGCAACTAGTGGAGGCTTTGCTGATATAATTGATAATAAAGTAACTTTAGTTTTAGAATCGGCTGAAGAAGCTAGTAAAATAGATTTAAATAGAGCAGAAAAGTCATTAGATAAAGCCCAACATTATTTGGATGATAAGTCAAATGATATGAACAGGGCTTTTAAAGCCATAAAAAGAGCTAAAAATAGAATTTCAGTATCAAGAAAAAAATCTAATTAAGTAATTTTATACATTCAGGTATAACTTTTATATTAATTGGAGTTTCACCTTTTACTTCTCCATCAATATTCAAAATATCATTTTTCAAAGTTTTCAAAGAAAATGTTTCCGCTTGAACATAAGTTACTTTTTTATTTTTTATATGATTACCTGAAAATAATTGTGGAAATAATTTAAGAAGTTCAAATTTACTAAAATTATCCTTGATCATAATGATGTCCATTTTTTTATCGTTAAGAGATGCATTAGGAGCCATTTTCATTCCTTTTCCAACATGAATTGTATTGCATATAGTTATCAGTGCATAACTATCATCATATTTGATGCCATCTATTTTAATAGTAGCTTGTCTTCCTTTGTACTTTAGAATTTCTATTAAACTTGCAACATTGTATCTCATTGGACCTAACCACCTCATCTTTTCTGCTCTGAGTCCTATATCATTTCCCATTCCCCATCCAATTAGATTCATTGAGTATATTTTTTTATTAAATGTTGATAATTCTAAGATATCTATTTTTCTAATTTTATTTTTTAAAATAATATTAATTGTATCTTTAATATCAAATTTTCCAAGATCAAAGAGTAAAGAATTTCCACTTCCAGTTGGAATATTTCCTATAGGTGGGTTTATTCCATCCTCTCTTTTTAAAAGTCCATTAATTACTTCATGCATCGTTCCATCGCCACCTAAAACTAATATAGCATCAAAGTTTAATAAATCAATTGATTCAATAATTTGCTCTGCATGTCCAGAATATGTTGTTGTTTTAGTTTTATAGTTGATAGAGTTAAGTTCTAAAGATGGCTTTAAAATATTTTTATATACACTAACAGACTTTCTTTTTCCACTATTAGGATTAATAATTATCAAGAAGTTCATTATTCTATATTATTTAAAAGTAGAATTAATTTTCCATAATTAATTTTTATTTCAATTTTTACAGGGTATCTATTTTCATCATTAGTATACCAAATTTTCATATCACCATTATTTTTAATTAAAGGTTTTTGTGTATTAGATATAGGACTAACAACAATTGATTCGAAATTACCCAATGATGTTTTAACATAATCATTCTTTAAGACTTTCATCTTAATATTATTTATTTTGCCTATGCTATAGATATTATAGTCGTATACATCATTTAGCATCAGCATTCTTTTTCTTAATTCATAAATAATTGATAGAGGAGAGTAAGGAATGTCTATGTTAATAGATTTCGATTTGTTAATTATCTGTTTCAATTTTTTATTATATGTTGCGTTGTGTTTCTTTCGATATGATCCTTCATTTATTTTATTTATCACTTTTAATAACGAAAGATCTTTTGAATCTAAATAAATTGTAATATCATCCCTTATTTTATAAATAAGATCAACAAATTTATTTGTTTTTAATTTACTATCTAATCTTAACACGTTATTATTGTTTAGAGTATCATTTTGGATTTTAAGATAAGCTTCACCAGCTTCCATTCCTCTAAAATAAACAGTATAATTTAGTTTAGTATTTATTAGATCATCAGATAATAAAATTGTAAAGCAGGAGAATAATATAGTAATGTAGGATTTCAAAGCATATCTCTTAAAATTTGACTTGAAATATTTTGCTTCTTGCTTATGAATTTTTTTAAACCATTTTTGTATTTTTCTAGAGTATCCATATCAGATATTAAATCTAATACCTTAGTTAATTCATTGGAATTATTAATTGATATAGCCAATTTTTCATTTACTAATTCTATTGCTTCTTCTAAAATTTGGTAATTAGGCCCAAAACATATGAGATTTCCATATATTGCCGGCTCCATCACATTGTGTACTCCCTTTCCAAATCCACAGCCAATGTAGGAAATGGAACTAAATTGGTATGCATCTGCTAATATCCCTACTTTATCAATAATTATTGCATCTAAATTATCTTGATTCAAATTATCAGTCATATTACTAAAACGAATACTGTCTATAGATAGTTCCTTTAATTTTTTTTCAATATTTATAATTAATTTTTCGTCTGGTTCATGAGGGACAAATATTAACTTAGAATTATTTTTTCTAATTTTTAAATAGTCAAATATTATTTTAATATCATATTCATCAATACTACCAAATAGTATATTCTTAGAATTTTCGAATAAGGGTAGTTTTATTTTTTTATTTTCATATCTATATTCTATCTGATCAATCCTTGTATCTCCTATAACATTAATTTTATCATCATTAATTATATTAGTTAATTTAGTTTTCATTGATTCCGATACAGTATAAATACGAGTAAAAAAACTAAATATATATTTATAAAAAGATTTTATAATAGGGAATAGTCGCTTTGATTTCTCTGGCAAATTTGCATTTATTAAATATACATCTTTACAAAACCAGTTAGAAAAAAATAAGTGATTTGGCCATATATCATGTCTGGTAATAATATATTTATGTGGCTTTATTTTTTTAAAAAAATTATATACTGTCCAAGGAAAATCAAATGCTTGATATGAGAATGTATCTAACTGATTTAAGGGTATATGATTGTATGATGAGGGTGATGATATAGTAAGCATTACAAAATATTTATTTCTATCTATTAGTCTAAAAATAGGTTTAATTTGCTCAAGTTCACCATTAGATGCTGCATGAAAAACTAATATTTCCTTATTAGTTTGTTTTGCTTTTACAATTGAATCTTTTAATAAAAATTTATAAGAGTTCATTCTTAATCTTATTTTTTTATTTAAAAAAGATGCTATATAAACAGCTAACCATAGAAATGGAGATAGCATTATATATGCTAAATGAATTATCATTTTCTATATTGAAGAATTAAGTCAGCAAATTCCCTAAATGATCCATTCCCGCCCTTTCTTTTAGTGATGTAATCAGGATTAAATTTATCTAAAATAGGGCTACTGCAAGGCATTGCGCTAATACCGACTTCCTTTAAAACTTCTAAATCATTTATATCATCTCCTATGTATGCCACTTGATCTAAATTAATATTAAGTCTATTGCAGAGATATTTTATCCGTAATAGTTTTTCTTTTTCATCAATATAA
>PCCQ01000003.1 GCA_002731795.1 Fidelibacterota bacterium | reverse complement strand
TTACCAACACCAAATGTCATTAGCATACCTAGCTTTGAATCAAATCCAACACTTGTTGTTTCATTTAATGCATATGAAACACCATAAGATTCTGTTACTGTGATTGGATTAGTATCTAAACTACTGTAGTTATTACCCATGTGAAAACTCACATTAGCAAACATAAAGCTAGCAGCACAAGCTACTATTGCAATATTTTTAACCATTTTCATTTGTTTTCTCCTTTGTGTTAATTAACAAATTCTAATTATTTTTATACTCCCGCTAAAATTACTAGCGGGAATATAAATTAAATGTTTGGATTAAAATCCAAATCCAACAACCATTGAAAGGTTACCGTCAGATGCATCACCAACACCTCTCAAATCGTAGTTAGTACTGATAGATGTATTTAATCCATCACCACCATTCCACCATGTGAAGCCTAAACCAATGGATGTGTTACCTGCATCAGCATTCCAACCCATTCTTAGTGAAGTATTACCAACACCAAAAGACATTAGCATTCCAAGAGTTGAATCATAACCAACACTTGTTGTACCGTTAAGAGCCCATGATGCGCCGTATGATGTAGTTACTACAACTGGACTTACATCTAAACCACTATAGTTATTACCCATGTGAAAACTCACATTAGCAAACATAAAGCTAGCAGCACAAGCTACTATTGCTATATTTTTAACCATTTTCATTTGTTTTCTCCTTAGTTAACTTAACTATTATATTGATGAGAAACTCATCAAATTCTTATTTCAAAAAACCATAGAAAGCTTACAAAACACTGTCTATCATTATATTTTACAACACTTAAATAGTAATAACCAAACATTTAATGTATTACTTTAAGTCAATGCCCAAACTAGGACAAATAAATATTAAAATTCAACCCCTATTGAGAGTCTTAAAAAGTCATCTGTTTGATCATCTCCTGATAAAACATACTCAATTATAGTATTTACACCATTTAATAACTCATAGGTTACTCCAAAAGAATACATATTTACATTTTGTGTTTCATTTCCCACTTGAACTTCTTTAACTGCAAGACCAAGAATTGACCACTTCCAACCCATTATTATTCTAGTTTCTTTTGAATCACTATTTACATCAAAGCCAGTGAATCGATTTTCATCAATACGAAGTTTGATGCCTATTGCAGATGATGGAGTAAAATCATCATTAGAAAAATTATCATATCTAATTTGAATTGTGGGGCTTATTGCTCTTTGATCTGGATCAACAGTTGCATTAGTATCTTGCTGTGCAAATATAAAGCATAGAGCAAAAATACAAGTAGCTACATATTTTATTGAACTTAACATATTTATTTTTTTATAATGTAGATCTAAAATCCAAATCCAACCACTACTGATAGATTTGTAGAATTTGTTTCTTGAGTGGCTGCAGCATCAGTTGCTCCTGGTGCCATAACATAATCAAAATTAGTTGTGAGTGATGTTTTCAAACCATCACCGCCGGACCACCATGTGTATCCAATTCCCATTGATGTTGAAGTTGCAAAATTACCTGCAGTTCCATTAGCCGCGCCAACTCCAGGGGTCCACCCAACTCTAAGCGTTGAACCTGCAGGAGCAGCAAAATACATTAACATACCTAGCTTTGAATCATATCCAACGCTAGTGCCACTATTCAAGCTATATGTTACACCATAAGATGTATCTACGCCTATTGTAGCCTCATCCATATCACTATAATTAGTAGCCATATGAAATCCAATTCCTGCAAAAGAAAATGATATAGCCAACACAGTTACTGTTAAATTTTTAACGATTTTCATTCATTTCTCCTTAATTATGCAAAAATACATATTATTAAACTTTGAGATTTTACAACTCTTTTAAGTTAACAACCAAGTATTTAATGTATTACTTTAAGTGATTTATTATTTCTCCGTCCAAAAAAATCTACAATTTTTTATATAAAACTAGTATCCACTCAACCAACTTATTTATTTTATCTGTATATGGCGGTCCAATTATAGAAAGTAAATTTATTCTTGATTGATGTAAAATTGATCTCTGATTTGAAAATTCCTTAAATCCAGAGAAGCCATGATACCTGCCTGATCCACTACTCATCACCCCCCCAAATGGTAAGTTGAAATTAAGGAAATGAGCTGCCATATCATTAATACAAAGTCCACCGGAACTAGTATTGTTTTTAATTTTTGATATGAATTTTTTGTTTGATGAAAAAATATAAAGTGCTAACGGCGTATTTATATTAGAAATAATTTTTTCTAACTCTTGCTCTGATGAATATCTAACTATCGGTATTATAGGTCCAAAAATTTCTTGCTCCAAAGGCTCTTTTTCGTTTGATGAAGCATCTATAATTGTTGGTGCAACGAACAAATCATCCTTACTATAATCGCCCCCATAAAGTATTTTACTTTTATAATTTTCCAATAAATCAACCAATCGATTCAGATGCTTATCATTTACTATGCGCCCCAAGCTTTTTGAATTAAGTTGATCATTAAAGTTTTTTCCATATGTTACATTTAAAGTATTAATTAATTGATTTAAAAAATTATCATAATCATCATCATGAACTACTAGATAATCTGGAGCAATACAGGTTTGCCCCATATTCATGAATTTTGTTGTAATTAATCTATTTATTACCTTTTTGCTATCAAATCCCTTATCAATTATAACTGGTGATTTACCTCCAAGCTCAAGTGTGAAAGAGGATAGGTATTTAGATGAAGCTTGTACTACTTTTTTACCTATTAATGTACTTCCTGTAAAAAATATATGATTAAAGGGTAATTCTAATAATTGCTGAGACTCTTCAACTGCTCCTTCAATGACACATACTTCTTTCTCTTCAAATAATTCATTTACCATTTCATATACTAAATTTGAGGTTGCAGGTGTCATTTCAGATGGCTTTATGATTGCCGTATTTCCAGCAGCGATAGAATATAAAAGAGGTGCAATGCAAAGTTGAAAAGGAAAATTCCACGGAGATATAATCAAAACTGTGCCTTTAGGATAATATTCTATAGATGATTTGGAGGTAATAACTGAAAGAGAGCTTGGTATTGACTTTGGTGCCATCCATTTTTTTAAATTCTTAATGATATCATTCGCCATATCAACTGTTGTGAGTATTTCAGTGATATTAGTTTCTAGCTCAGGCCTAGAAAGATCTTTGGAAAGGGCACTTCTGATCTTAGCTTTATTTAAATAAATCCAGTTTTTTATTTTTTTTATTTTGACAATTCTTTGCTTAAAGTCAGAGTTTCTTAATTGACTTGAAAATTCTAATTGATTATTAAACTTATTTCTTATCATGACCTTCCCATAAATCCATGCTATTAAATCCTCCTAAAATTTTACCTAAAAAGTCAAACATAAAGCGTGGCAAAAACGCTTTTAAAGCAGGAACAATTTTTATAAAAGCTGGCTCTAGGACAAATAATTTATTTTTTATTACTGCTTTAATTATTTTTTTCGCAAGCCTTTCAGGCGTAAGCATGGGAATGAAAATTGGTTCTTTGACTCCATCAAACATCCCTGTATTTACAAAAGCTGGACAAACAGCTGTAATACCAATATGGTCATATTTTTCTTTTTTAAATTCAATATATAAAGATTCTGTGAAAGAATATACAGCAGCCTTACTAGAAGCATAGGTTGCGCCACCAGGGAGAGGAGTAAAGCTTGATGCGCTTGCAATATTAACTATATGAGAAGCTTCCTTTCTTAGTAAATCTTGCAAAAAGATATGAGTCATATTAATTACTCCCTGCGTATTTACATCATATGTCAAACGATGCTTATCAATATCAACATCTAAAAATTTACCTCCAAATACAACCCCTGCATTATTTACAAGGATATCTATTTTACCTAAATCTTGATTTATTTTTTTTCTAACTTCTTTAATAATATCAATATCTATTACATCCAAATAGTAATGAACACATTCAACTCCAAAACCTTTGATTTCATTTACACTTTCATTAAAGACTTTATCATTCATGAAATTTTTATCAGCATCACAAATGATAATATTAGCACCTTGTTTAGCAAATTCTAATGCAATTTGCTTACCTATACCTCTTGCGCCTCCAGTAATTAAGACATTCTTGTTTTTTAAATTTTTCATACTATCCTTTAACTACTTTTAAAAAAATATACCACTCAATTTAATGTATTTGATGAATCAAATCTCTAATTTTCTTAATATAACTATAACCAATTTTATGTCCACCTTTGTAAGATTCTAATATTACATTACTACTTTCATTCTTAAGAAGATTAAACGCTAATTCAGATTCATGGAATGAAACAACCTCGTCCTTCAGACCATGTCCAATCACAATAGGAGTATTTATTTGAGCAGGATGAATTCTTTTTATTGTTTTATTTTGATCTGCAATAAAACCTGATATTGGAAATAATCCTGCAATTGGCTTATCTAATATTTTTAAAAGCTCATAGCAAACTAGTGCCCCTTGTGAGAAACCGAATATAAATACATCCTTGCTTTCAAATCTTGAAAATACTTGCTGCTCAAGAAAGTTAAGCATTAATTGAACAGGCTCTTCTCTTTCATATTTTCCTGGTGATTTTTCAAACGTCCACGAATATTTATCTTCCCCATCAAGTAAATATGGTGCTTGAGGAAGAAACCAAACTGAATTTTTTATAGCAAAAGATCCTGCAACTTTTTTAAAACTATTTTTATTCCCACCCCATCCATGGATAAATACCAGGCAAGTATTTTTAGTACTTATATCACCTAAAATACTGAAGTCAATTTTCTTTACATTCTTTTTTACATTCATTGAAATATAATTTAATTATAAAAAAATAATTTTTTATTTGAAAAGATACCACAAAACATTGTTAAATTAGTTTCTACAATAAAAAGTGTAAATATATATGATACTAGGAATACCAAAAGAAATTTTAGAAAATGAAACAAGAGTAGCTGCAATACCAGCTACAGTAAAACAGTATATATCTGCAGGGTTTGATGTTAAGATTGAATCAGGCGCAGGATTAAAATCACAAATAACAGATAATGATTTTAAAGACGCAGGAGCAGAAATTTTACCTGATGCATCTTCAGTTTTTAACTCATCTGATATGATTTTGAAGGTAAACTCTCCAACTGATGATGAGCTTGCAATGATTAAAGATGGATCAAGTTACATTTCATTTTTTCAAACTATGAAAGAAACATCAAAAGTTTCTGCATTAAAAGATAAAAAAGTGACTGCATTTTCAATGCATTTAATTCCTCGAACTACACTTGCACAAAAAATGGATGCTCTCAGTTCTCAAACAAATATTGCTGGATATAAGGCTGTTATAATTGGCGCAAGCCACATTGATAAATATATGCCACTGTTAATGACAGCTGCTGGTACAATCTCCCCTGCAAAGGTACTTGTTTTAGGTGCAGGTGTTGCAGGCTTATCAGCTATAGCAACTGCGAAAAGATTAGGTTCACAAGTTGAGGCATCCGATGTTCGCCCTGAAGTTAAAGAACAAGTGGAAAGTCTAGGAGCAAAATTTTTAGAAGTTAAATCCGATTCTGAGGATGGTGTTGGTGAAGGTGGATATGCAAAGGAAACATCTGAAGATTACAAAAAAAAGCAAGCTGAGTTACTTGCTGAGCGTGTAGCAGATTCTGATATTGTTGTAACTACAGCACTCATTCCTGGAAGACCAGCTCCAATACTAATTTCAGATGAAATGGTTAAATCAATGAGACCAGGATCAGTAGTGATGGATTTAGCTGCTGAAAATGGAGGAAATTGTAGTTTGACAAAACCTGATGAACTGGTCAATATAGATGGAGTTTTAGTTGATGGAACAGTAAATCTTGCTGGCACAATGAGTGTACACGCTTCTCAATTATATGCAAAAAATGTTAGTGCATTTATTCTTCATGGCTACGATAAAGAGAAAAAAGAATTTAATTTAGAAGATGAAATAATGACAGGGTCAATGTTTGTTCATAATGGTGAAATTGTTGATGAGCGAACAAAATCAGCTGTCGAAGGGAATCAATAATGGATATAGTTGTTATTACAATTTTTGTTTTAGCTATTTTCGTTGGTTTTGAAATAATTACAAAAGTTCCACCAACACTACATACCCCACTTATGTCTGGATCAAATGCAATTTCAGGTATTGCAATTATAGGCGCTGTATTAGCTACGACAATAGGGGGATCAATTGGAATGTGGCTAGGATTTGTGGCAGTTATTTTTGCAATGATTAATGTAGTAGGTGGTTTTATGGTAACTGATCGAATGTTAAAAATGTTTAAAAGGAAATAAATAGTGGATAAAAAACTAATTATAGATATAGCTTACTTACTATCAGCAGTATCATTTATATATGGTCTGAAAATGCTTAGCCACCCAAAAACAGCTAGAAATGGTAATATGATTGCATCTTTAGGTATGCTAATCGCAATTGTTGCAACTGTATTTCTAGGTACAGATTTAAATTTACAATGGATTGTAATTGCAATGGTTATAGGCTCTATCATTGGTGCATTTTTTGCTATGCGTGTAGAAATGACACAAATGCCACAATTAGTTGCAATTTTTAATGGTTTTGGTGGAGGCGCGTCAGCGCTAGTCGCTTCTGCAGAATTCTTAAAAACTGGAGTGGACTCATCCTTATTTTTAATAATTTCAATCACACTTAGTGTTCTTGTTGGTACTCTTACTTTCACAGGTAGTTTTATAGCTTTTGGTAAGTTACAAGGGATAGTCACTACAAAGCCTGTNACNTTTCCCGGTCAACAAGTATTAAACGCCTTGCTTGCAATTATAATGTTTGCAGCCGCTTANATGATTCCAACATATGGAATGAATTCATTTTATGTTATACTTATACTTTCTGCTCTACTTGGTATTCTNTTAGTTATACCAATCGGTGGGGCTGATATGCCAGTTGTTATATCGTTACTAAATTCTTACTCAGGAATTGCTGCAGCAATGACCGGATTTGTTTTAGTTCAGAGTATACCATCAGCTGGTAATGCACTTATTATATGTGGTAGTTTAGTTGGTGCATCAGGAATGATTTTAACACAAATAATGTGCAAAGGCATGAATCGTTCACTTGCAAATGTTATATTTGGTGCAGTTGGAGGTGATGATGGTGGTGGTGCAAGTGGCGAGGGTCAGCAACTTAATATTAAAAGTTATTCTACAGAAGAAGCCGCTATGATATTTGATGCTGCAGAGAAAATTATTGTTGTACCAGGTTATGGTCTAGCTGTTGCACAAGCTCAGCATGCAGTTAGAGAAGTAGCAGAGTTTCTTGAAGGTAAGGGGAAAAATGTTTTATACGCAATTCATCCTGTTGCAGGAAGGATGCCAGGGCATATGAATGTGCTCCTTGCTGAAGCAAATATTTCATATGAACAACTTAAAGATCTAGATGAAATTAATCCAGAATTTGAAGACTGCGATGTTGCTCTTGTGCTTGGTGCAAATGATGTTGTTAATCCTGCTGCTAGAACAGAAACTAGTAGCCCTATATATGGAATGCCAATATTAAATGTTGATAAAGCTAGAACAGTTATGGTTAATAAGCGTTCAATGAATGCAGGATTCGCAGGTATTCAAAATGAATTATTTGGGTACGATAATACCATAATGATATTTGGTGATGCTAAGGATATGCTAAATAATCTGCTTTCAGATTTAAAAGAGCTTTAAAAGCCTAACATCCTTAAAGAATTTCAAAAATATTCAATAGTTAATCTAATTGTTTTCTTATTAGATCTATTTCTCTTATATATACTAACAGAAATATTTGGTATTTTTTATTTATTGTCTGCAACAATTGCAATAATGATAGGGTTTACCATTAACTATGCTCTTAATATTAAGTGGGTTTTTAGTTATAGAAAATATTTAGAAAGACCATTGTATGAATATATACTTATGGCTGCAATAAGCCTATTTGTAAGTGGACTAAATATAATTGGTATATGGTTCTTATCTGAATTTGTTAAAATTTATTACATTACATCAAAGATAATTATTTCAATATTTACTTTTTTAATAAAGTTCATAGTCAGAAAGAAAATTTTATTTCAAGCACGAAATTAGCTATTTAGATTTTTTATATTCATAAATACGCATTGATGACCAAAGTCTATTAACATATGGATTATGATAAAAAACATCCTCGAATTCTAATTCCATACCTAAGTCTGCTAGGTTTTTTGTACTGTAAATGTTATATCCAGATTGATAATATTTTTTAATTTCATCTAATGAACTAGTACTTAAAAACAGAATGTCTTGTGCTCCTTCATGTTTTTTCATATAACTATTTATCAAATTTGAGGAACAAAATATTTTATAATCTGAATCTTGATTGATTATAAATGTTTTAATCTGTGATATAGCTGATGGTGATTGATGCTGCCAATTCAAGAAAGATGTGATTGCAAAAAGCAAAATAAAAAAAGGATAAATAAATATATTTTTATTCTTAAAAGATTTTGAAATAGATAGTAATCCTAAAGTACTTATCATTAAAATAAATGGAAGGATTGGAATAGTGTGTCTAGGTTTATAAACAACATTTTGAAAAAAAAATATCCATAACAAATAAAAAATATTTGACGCAAATAATAAAATAATAAGACGATTCTTTTTATAATCATTAAATCTAAATGATCTTATATGAAGAAAAGATATAATCCAACCAATAGATAATAATAAAGTAATAAAATGCCTACCACTCCACCATCCCCCCATACCATCTGACCAAATACTTTCTATGATTTTCTCTAATCGAAATGAATAACTTGATGAGCTAGTGATTACGCTTCCTCCCCATTTATAAAAATGTCCATTGATGTGATTCAATGATACATTATATAAATTCTCTAACCCTGTAATTAATATTAATGGTACAAGCCAAGCCATGACACTTACGATTAAAATTAATGATGCATAAAAAATATTTTTATTAGAAGTTATAAATATAAAATATACAAGTATTGGAATAAAAAAGGGTATAAAGGATATCCTAACTCCTGCCAATAGACCTAAAATAAAAATACCAAAATATAAATTTTTAATATTCTGAATTTTTATATAAAGTATAAAATAATAGCAAGTCATTATTAATAATGAAAGACCAAAGAGATCAGACATATACCTATTACCTAGATTCCAAAGTAATGGATTTAAGAATAAAAGTATTGTTAAATAATTAGATGTAAGATTTGTTAGCAACTTAAATAATAAATTAGAATAGTATATAATAATAAAGATTGAAATTCCACCCATTATAGAAAATGTCATTTGAACAGAATTAAAAATTGAATAAATAATTTTTGAAAAAAAACAGAAAACTGGATAACCAGGAAAATGAGGCCTAAGTTCTACAATACTATAATCAAACAAAGACAAAGCAAAGCGCATACTATCAATGTCTTCTAAGTAATTTATAGATGTTATTAATCTTGTGATAATACAAAGAGTAAATAAATATAGATATGAATTTGTAGAATCTAGAGAATGGAAATTTCTAAAAAAGTTTTGGATTTTCATTGTAAGTTTTTGGAATATCTGGATTTAATCCTGAACCAGACCCAGATCCAGAACCATCATCAATATCATCACATTCATCTTCATCCCACTGACAATCTTCTATTAAATCACACTCGATCTGATTAAACTCATCACAGTCCTTATCTTCACACTCACCGTCATCCCATTCACATTGCCATGCTTGATTGCAATCAACTAAATTAAATTCTTCACAATTATTATCAGCACATGTACTTCCATTACCATTACAAACACCACAACTATCAACAATAGCATTTCCACCACAAATTCCGTTGCAATCAATTTCAGCTATACAATTTCCATAGCAATCGTAGTTTTCTTCAGCATAGGTACACAAACTATTATCTGATATGGTTGCCTGTTCATCAAAATTACATGCTGAAAGGTCCATACATCCTGTACAAGTTGAGTTGTTACCATCACATACACCACAATTATCAATTTGTGCAGCACCTCCACAAACTCCATTACAATCTAAAAATAAATCATCTGGACATTCATCACATGGTAATCCTGAACCATTACATATTTCGCATTCATCCAATACTGCATCTCCTCCACATATACCATTACAATCAACTTCAACTAAACAAATACCATTACAATCAAAATTAAATTCTGGATAAATACATAAGTCAATATCTGCTATGGTTGCCTGACTATCATAGTTACAAGCATTAAGATCAGTACAACCTGTACATGTGGAATTATTTCCTCCACACACATCACAGGCATCATAAAATACATTTCCGCCACATACTCCTAAACAATCAATTACAAATTCACAGCTTCCATCATCAACTACAGAATTCTCATTGTAATTACAGGCTTCAACATCAGTACATCCATAGCAAAAATCAGGCAAATAACTACCCCCATCATCACACGAATTTCCGCCTGATCCTCCTGAACCACCAGATCCTCCTGAACCACCAGATCCTCCTGAACCACCAGATCCTCCTGAACCACCAGATCCTCCT
>PCCQ01000002.1 GCA_002731795.1 Fidelibacterota bacterium | reverse complement strand
GCTTAGCTAAAAATAATGATCAATGGCACTTTGGTACTGAGTTATGGTTTTATGATGTTTTTGCATCTCGCGTCGGAATGTTTGATGAAAATTTAACAATTGGATTTGGACTTAAATCTAAATCATGGCTTTTAGATTTAGCTGTAGTTTCGCATGAAGACCTTGGTAGTACATATAGATTTTCTTTGGGATTAAAAGCGAAAAATTAAATGAATAAAATTATTTACATAGTATCTATTTCCATTTCTCTATTATGGTCTTCAATAAATATGGAAGGCTTTTATGAAGGGCAGTTTGGTCGCGGGTATCAATCTGATTTTTTTGAATGGAATATATGGGACCCCAATTATTATCTTGAAACTCGTATTAATGGAAGTCCAATGTATGGCTCAAATTTCTACATCAAGTTTTATGCAGATAAAGATTATACTAGAAGCCAAAGACCTCTAGCTGTTTTTTCTGAAGGGAATATTGAATTTAGAAATGAGTCTAATGGCAACGGATTTAGCTCAGTATTTTTTTCAAGAGAGAGTAGACATTTTTGGATTGATGGATCGATGCTGGGAATTATAAATACTGGCTCTGTTAATAATGATGGTAATGGTCAAGGTGGTAGATTTGATTTATGGCATCGTCTGAATGGTAGCTTGACATATGTTTTTTCTGATTTTTCTCAGGGTGAAGGTGATGATATTCATTTATTTAGATATAGACAATCGCTTTTTAAAAATAAGTTAAATACAGGTATATTTTTTCAACGAAAATTTTATTCAAATGGAGGAAAACTTGATTATAATGAAGTTATCGCTAATGATATTAAGATTAGCCTTGGCAGATATTATTTTACATCTGAAATAGCATTAAGTGCAGTACCAAGTGATAGCGCTATTACGGAACTTGCAGAAAATTATCAAAAAGAAAATTTTTTAAAATCAAATATAGCAATCAAATCAGAATTGAGAGGGATAAGATTTGGTGGAGTTAAGTCTGGTTATTGGTTTATTAATCCAGGATTATTTTCTTACGGAGATGCCTATCGTAACTATATGGGTGATAATCAATATAATCAGCATGGATATTGGATTAATACATATTATTTAGTGCCTCAGCGAGCTATTACTTTTGTTTTAAATTATAGTAGATTTTCAAAAATGATTCCAGATTCGACTTTAGATCAAGAAACATATGACCCAACAATAAATTTATATTCAGAGATGTATATTGAATTTCTTAATGGATTTAAAGGTAAGGTTGCATTCAATAAAAAAGATGAGGTATGGCAAGGTAATCTTTATAAGCACTATGATTTTTTTACTGAGTTATCAGTTGAAAATCAATTAGCTAAATTGCTCGCTCAATTTAAAATTAAGGATTTGGGAGAGACATGGGAAAAACATATTGCAGGCATAGAATTAAGTGTAAATTTAGCTGAAAAATGGAGAATATTTACACGAGGATTAGTTATTAATGATAGGGTAAGTGCTCGATATAGTTTTTTTACAGAATTACAATATAGAACGGGGGGAAATGCAGAACTTTATTTACAATATGGACCAAGTTATTGGGGTCAATATGGATTAGTTAATGATGATGGCTTTGCGTCCTCTGGATCAATGAAGAAAGAAGTTAGACTAATAATAAAGGGTTGGTTTTAAATGAGAAAGATAATATTCGTTACATTATTGTTACTTATAACATCAATTTTATACCCACTTAAAATCTCAGATAATGAAATTATATTTGAACATGAAGACAATAATGCTACGTCTGTATATTTAGTTGGTAGCATGAACGACTGGGATACCACTGCAACACCTATGAATAAAGATGATGATGGAATATGGAGAGTATCACTTAATTTAAACTATGGTGATTATGCATATAAATTTATGGCTGATGGCAATTGGGCTATTGATGAATATAACTCTAGCTATGAGGATGATGGATACGGGGGATCAAATTCAGTAATAAGCTTTTATGGTAAAAATAGTTTACAATCTGATAAGAAAAACAAAAAGAAACTAATTCAATCAAGTTTTAACCCCAAAGTATACTTTAAAGGACAGTACTTTTCAGAAAACAGTTTTCAAGCAAATAATTCTAATAAATATATGCTTGATAAACCTGAACATGATTTAAATTTTGGTATTCAAGTAAAATTTAACTCTGATTTTGAAGCCTATACTTTATTTAATGTCAATAATGTTAAAGAAGGCACAGACATGTGGAAAACTCACTTTAATTATAAACGAAGTATGTTTAAGCTAAATGCAGACTACGTTGATATAATAGCTTTTGATAATATGGGTATTTTTTCTTTTGATAGTCCATTAAATATTATTGGAGATATTGGGTATAATAATTATGATTTTGGGTTTAATTATAGTGGAGTATCTGCTCAGACTTCAACCTTGTTTGCAAATGAANTCTCNTCAATTATTCCTATAGAAATATATGGTAAGGTATTNCTAGCAGATAAGGTTGGNTATACTGAAGATGATGTATCNGCTTCAAGAATAAAGCTTAGTAAATCGTTTTCNAAAAATAATAAAGTCATTTTTGGATTATCACATTATAAATATACTNCTAATCTATCAGATCAATTTTANCAAGAGCATGACAATTTTTCTTATGATATAAGATTTTATAAGCAAATACAGAAATCAAACTGGAAGGATTCAATGATCTTTTCGCTATCATCTGAATATTCTGAATATGAGAATTCAGATATAACTTCATCTACGGATATTTGGATGAGTGGATATAATTTTTATTTAGGTTCATCAATAAAATTTCCAGCTTCATTAAAAATTTATGGAAACTATATACATAGTTCATTTGAAATTAGCGGCTCATCATCAGTTGATAAAGTAAATATAGGTGTAAATTATAGTTCAGAGCGCTTTTCATGGGACATAGGTTTAAAGCATTGGCAAAATAATATTTCTGATAGTTTAGGATGGGTTGACTATTATAAATATTTTGAGAAAAGTGGAGGTAATGGTCGTTGGTATCAGGAGTATTCTGAAACTTCATTTCAAAAATACACTCTCTTGGGATATGATAAAGGTGCATTACTTAACTCAAAGATTAGTTATACTTTTAATTTATTTAAAAATTCATTAAAAACTGTTTTAATGAATACTTTTGCAAAACAAAACCTATTGACAAATCCTAAATACATAGAAAATATATTTATTATTGAATATAAATTATCTGATATATGGATGTTTAAATATGATCTTCGTATTCCTTATTACAATGATTCATTTTTAGGTTTAGAGACAAATTTTTCTAAAGATAGAGATGTTTTTATAGATAAATATTTTGAGTTATCCTATAATGTTTCTAGTGATATTTGGATATCTTTTGGTTATGGTATTAATCCATTTTCGATGGATAATTTAACAGATAAATTTCACTACAAAGGAAGAGAAGAATATTTAGACAGTGCTGGTGAATTGCCTAGTCATTTAGATTTATATTATGGTGGACTTGGTGCAAAAATTAGACAGGCAGAACATTCTCTAATGAATGATAAAATGATATTAATGAGAGCAATAATAAGATTTTAGGGAGATTATTTTGATTAAAAATTACGCAATATTTTTGCTTATATATTTATTCTCAGTACCTGGATGTTCATTAGGTATAGTTAAAAAACGCTTAGCAGCTCCACATGATATTGGCTCTGGTATTTTATTTCAATTTGATGCTCCATCTGCTCGTCAAGTAAATTTAGCAGGTGATTTTCCAGATAATGAATGGCTTAAACATGGTGATCAAATTGATATGATGTATGATAATGGCGAGAATGGAGATAAGGTTGCTGGAGACGGAATTTGGTCAATTCTAAAACAACTAAGCTCTGGTAGATATGAATACAAGTTTGTGGTTGATAGAAATACATGGGTAATTGACCCAAATGCAATGGATACTTCAGATGATGGATATGGTGGTAAAAATTCAGTTTTAATCGTAAAATAAAATGGGAAAATTTATGAGAAATATTTTTTTATTTATGAGTGTGTTTATGGTTTATAGTTGTTCTGAAATGAATAATGATACTCCTTATGATTCAACGAGAGATGTAACATTCACAGTAGATATGCAGCAAGTCATTCTTGATAATATTTTTGATATTGGAGTTGATAGTCTAAAGCTTATTATAGACTCAAATAACACATATGATATGGTTGATAATGATAACGATAATATCTACATGTGCACTGTATCTAATTTGATTTTTGGTCAAAATTATTCTTATAATTATTCAATAAATGATAGCATTGAAAATTTAGATTCTGAAAGGTTATTTACAGTAAATAATGAGGATAATATCATAGAAGACTTTTATAATGAGCTAAACCCAACATTAATTAAATTCTTTGTAAATATGTCATATCAAGTTTCACAAGGAAATTTCAATCCAAGTATTCAGTATGTTGATGTTGCGGGCACATTTAATGATTGGTCAGGAACTCAATTAGAGTTACTCGATGATGATATTTATACTGCGGTTATTTCTGATATTAATCCAGGTGATCAAATTGAATTTAAGTTTAGGATAGATGGTGATTGGGACAATTCTGAATTTCCAGGTGGGTATTCAAATCGTATGTATGAGGTAGTTCAAGGTGAGAATATTTTAGAATTCTGGTATAATGATGAGGGTGGTATTTAATGAAAATAATAATATTAACGTTTAGTTTATTTTTTACAGGCTGTTCAACATTGGGCTTTGGAGATTTTAATTCAGGTAGTGATTTAAATAATAATCAATCTTCAGATGCAAGTGGTAAAGTGCCGGTAACCTTTACATATCAACCATTAACAGGGGGTAAGCATCAGGTATACATTGCCGGTGACTTTAATAATTGGTCTGAAAATGCAACTGTTATGAATGAGGATGATGGTATTTATTCTGTTACATTATTTTTAAAAAATGGAAAGTACTCGTATAAGTTTATTGTTGATGGCAAATGGATAAGTGATGATAATGCTAAAGATTTTGTTGATGATGGATATGGAGGTCAGAATTCAATAGTATTTGTTGGCAATAAAAATGACATTGATGCTCTTAGAAAAGTAAGTTTTATATATAAACCCTCAAAAATTGTTAAAGAAGTTTACTTGGTAGGCTCTATGAATGATTGGAATATTAAAGCAAATAAAATGGTGGAAACCAGTAAAGGAGTATATGAGATTTCATTGCTTTTAAAACCAGGTGAATATGAATATAAATTCAATGAAGATGGAATGTTTTATATTACAGATCAGAATGCTAAAGATTTTGCAGATGATGGATTTGGAGGAAAAAATTCAGTGCTTGTAGTAGATGATAGTTTTGATAAAGTTACCATTAAAAAGGGTGATGGTATATTTTTGGATTACGGATTAGCAACTACTCAAAGCCTAGAAAATGTAAATCCACTTTCACCTTTATCTATTGAATTTAAAGCAAAAGCTCATTTCAATGATGTTGAAAATATTTTACTTTTAATTAAGGGTGATCAAGATAGTCAAATATATGAAATGGACAAAGTTGCTGATGATGGTTCATATGAATATTTTCAAAAAATAATTTCACTTTCAAGTGAAGACGATGAATTTGACTACTGTTTTATTTATCAGGATGGATCTGAGCGTCTATATCTTTTAAATGAATTATTTTCCATGCAGAATGATGAAAGTAAATATTTTCATTACTCCAAGTCTTTGGTGCAGCCCTTTTTTACTCCAGACTGGGTTAAAAACGGGATAATTTACCAAATATTCACAGATCGTTTCTATGATGGTTCAAAGGATAATAACCCTGATTTTAAAGAGTGGTACTATGAAGGTGTCAATATTCCTCCTAAGAAAGGAAGGCTTCATGAAAAATATACAGAGTATTATCATTTTGAAGATGATTGGTATGAATATTCAGGTTTAGTTAAGAGTCCATATCATTATCCAGACAATGAAGGTCATCAGCCTGATTATAATAGTTTTTATGGAGGAGATATAGCAGGAATACATCAAAAACTTGATTATCTTGAGGACCTTGGAATCACTATTATTTATTTTAATCCTCTTTTTGAATCTAAATCTAATCATAAATATGATGCTGTAGATTATATGAAATTAGATCCTCATTTTGGTACCGATGAAGAATTTAAAGCATTTGTTGATGATGCACACAGTCGAGGTATTAAAATTATTTTAGACGTTGCATTTAATCACACAGGTGAGACATTTTGGGCATTTCAAGATGCAATGAAAAAAGGTCCTAAAAGTAAGTACTATGATTGGTATGAATGGAAACAGTGGCCATTGCCTGATGTATCTTCAATGAATGATTATAAGCCTATAGATTACTATGAATGTTGGTGGGGGCATGGTCATATGCCTAATCTAAATTTTGATTTTGATGAAGCTAATCCTTCAGAAAATAGTATTAAGGATATTAATTTAGCAAATCCGCATTGGGATGTAGTTAATTATGTTTTAGATGTTGGTGAATACTGGATTTCTGATATGAATCTCGATGGATTTAGATTAGATGTGCCTAACGAGGTTCCTTTTTGGTTTTGGAAGTTATTTAGAGAAAGAATAAAATCTATTAAGCCTGATGCATATTTAGTAGGAGAACTATGGAGTAATGCAGTTGACTGGGTAAATGACGATTACTTTGATGCAGTTATGAATTATGCATACTTTAAAGATCCAGTGATGAGATTTTTTAATACAAGACAATGCAATGCAAAAGCTTTTGATCGTGATTTAAAACAAGGCTTATTGTCTTACCCTGTGCAGGCGACACAGGTCATGATGAACTTGATTGATAGTCATGATACATTCAGATACTTAGAAACCTGCAATGGAGACATTTCAAAGTTAGAAATGGCAGTCTTGTTTCAGATGATGTATGTGGGCACTCCTCACGTGTGGTATGGAGATGAGGTAGGAATGATGGGTGGTCATGACCCTGATTGTAGGCGACCATTTGATTGGAATTATTCACAAGATTCTGTTAAAGTTTCTTTGCATAATCATTATAAAAAATTAATTCAAATACGTAAAGAACATTCAAGCTTAAGAACAGGAGCATTTAAGACATTGATTGTAGACGATATGGTATATGGATTTGAGAGAAGCGATAGTGAATCAACTATAAAAGTAATTTTGAATAATGATACAAAGTTTAACAAAATTATTCTTCCATCTAGTAATGACTTATATATAGATTTGCTGAGCGGAAACTCGTTTAAGTCAGATAATGGTGAAATTGAAATTGATATGCCACCAATGAGCGGTTTAATTTTAAAATAATTTTTTATAATATTTTTGAGGAGAGATTATAATGAATCTGTTTAAATCTAGTATTTTAAGTTTAATTGTTTTTACTTATCTTTTTGGAGTAGATATTAAAGGTGATCCAAAATCGTGGAGTGAAAATCATTTTTTGGGGTTTGATTTAATTGGAGACTCTAATTTTCAGACTGGGGATATTAGCTCAGTTTTTGCTGAGCTGGATAATGATAATCTTTATTTTAGAATCACATTTGATGACATGTTTTCAAGATATAACAAAAAAGATTTATTTGAAGATCAATACATCAGTGCGCGAATTCTAATAAATGAAAGAGATATTACCATCATAGATCAGCTTATTGACATTAGCCTGATTTCCAAATCAAATAATTCCTATGAATTTCTTAGAACGCCAAAATATAATTTAATTGAGTTTAAGTTTGAATGTCCCTCAAATATTGATAAAAAAGATCTTTCATTTAGAGTCCAAATTATTAATCAAGAACAAGTTATTGATGAATATGTGGCTTATGGTAATAATGATTATCGTGGGGGAAATGCTGCATTTATACATCATGGAAACCAAGGTCTTACATACAGCGAAGTATTTTATGGTCAAGAGCCATTAGAGTCAAGTGGATTTGATGAAATTTTAGAGATTCACCAAGCGACTGGTATTCCAGGTAACTTCCATTTATCAGGTACTTTAATGCCTGCAGCTGAGTGGCACAATCCAGAATTTAATGATTGGCTTTCCTCCGGTGTCAATGATGGATATGTAGCTATGATGACCTCCGCTTTAGGTCAGCACATGATGCCATTTGTTACAAATGATATGAATAATTGGTCAGTTTCGATTGAAACTGATATGGTTGAATACATGTATGGTTATTCACCTAAGGTTGCGTGGGTACCAGAGCGTGTATGGTTATCCCCTGGAGTTTATCCAGATGCCGGTGTTATCGATTGGATTGGAGATAATTGGCATGAGCACGGCGTTGAAGCAGTAGTATTAGATGATTATATCCATTGCCCTGGAGCAGATAATAAAAAAATTCACTATATGAATAACGATGATGGAATTAATCTTAGAATAATTCCTATTGATAATGACTTTGTAGGAATGATGCATTATGATGCAGATGCTGCAAAAAACCATATATCCTCAACGGGTCAATATGGAATAACAGTTTATGGTACTGATTGGGAGGTTGCTGCAGAAATGAATGAGCATCATGAAACCTCTTTTCTTGATAATTATGAAAATGTAATATGGTTTTGTTATGATAATTTTCCAGCTGTAAATATTTGGAAATTAGATGCAGCTTTATATAACTCTGATTTTAACGGATCTGGTATTGATGTCCAGAATGGAACCTATGGATTGCTAGGTGGTACTGATGGGTATGGAGGTGGAAATAATAGTTGGTATACTAACTGGGCAGCAGCAGGATCGCACTCTGATTTCCATGATCCTCAATGGAATTATGGTACGGTTTGGAATGACGCATATAATAATCTAATGTCAGCGCCCAATAATTCTCTTTCTCAGCTTGGTTGGTATACACTTATGATTAATCTTCATGAGACAGGCTGGCATGATGGAGGAGAAATCGCGGGCTGGGAACATAGATATTCTTCTCATATTAAAAACGCAAATGTATATGCTGAAGCCGCACGCTGGGCCAATGGAGATTTTACCGAATCTACCGCTGCTTTTTTTAGTGATATTGACCATGATGGTGGTGAAGAATTAGTTATTCATAATGATAGAACATTTTTTGTATTTGAAGGAATCGGTGGTAAGGCTAATTGGATTTTTTATAAAGATGGATTTGGGAATGCATATTCAGTTGTTGGGTCTGATGTTGCGTATTATCCTGAAACTGATGGTGATTTTAATGAGTCTTCGAATAATCACGTAGCTGCTCTTTCTGATGTATCTCCAAATCAACAAAATTCGATTTACGATATTGTAATTAATCAATCAATAGGAGATACTGTTAGCGCTACATTATCTCAATATGGGGTAAGCAAAACTATTGAACTTCATACTGGAGATAACTATTTAGATGTTACCTATAATTTTTATGGTGATACTGGCTATATAAAATCTGGATGGACTCCAGATCTTCTTGATTTGATTTGGTCCGGGAAAAGTCATCTTCAGCGTGTATGGGGTCCATATGGAAGTTATTGTGGCCAAAGGAACTCAGCTAGTGGAGCAACTGCAGCCCTTATACTCGGAAGTGGTGGTGCATCTTTTAATGGTGAATTTGAAGGCACACTTGTTAAGGGAGATGAGATTTACGGTCCTGGAATTTTTAATGTTTATTTATATGCTGGGTATACGTCTGACCCCTATGATGAAAATTTAGTTCATATTGCTGAACTTGATGAATTAGCATCTGGACTTGTAGATGAAATTGGCCCTAGACTTATTTCAGCGCTTCAGGTTTCACCGAATACTATTCATTTATATTTTAGTGATAATCTAGACGCTGAGTCTGCTGAAAATATTCAAGGATATTATATTGATGGATTAGAAGCAGGTGTTGAAGTAGAATCTGCGTCTTTAATCTATGGAAGAAAGGTTTCACTTAAATTGAATCAAGATAGCTTTGGTAGTCAAATTACTGTAATGGGTGTTTGGGACAGCAGTGGAAATGGTATTGACCCTGAATTTAATACAGTATCAATTGATCCTTTACTGATTACACCTCATTTAGTAGGATCATTTAATGAGTGGACTCCAGAAAATCATGATTATGACCTAATTATGAATGATAATGGAATATGGGAGCTAACTACAACTCTCGCTGCGGGAGACTATGAGTATAAAGTCATTGAATCAGATGAATTTAATGAAAATGATTGGCCTTATGTTAATCAATCATTTAGTCTAGAGGAAGATGGTGAAGTTACTTTTCTTGCAAACTGTGGTTTTTATACTGGTGTAAGGAATTATGATGAATTTGTTACTCATACTAACCCAGTTATTGTAGGAAACTTCTTGGACGATATTGATATGGGAGAAGACTGGACTCCAACAAATACAATGGGTATGATGAGTGATAATGGAGATGGAGTATTTTCATGGCAAACTTTATTACCACAAGGAGAATGGGAATACAAAGTTGTTCTCAATCAGAATTTTGATCAAGATACATTCGGGAATGGTGGAAATTTCTTTGTGACCTCTGATGGCCAATCTCCAATTACTTTTAATTACGATTTTATTCAAAATTCAACATGGGCTTATATAGAAGTATTAGAATGCACTCCATCAGGAGATGTTAATGGTGATGATAATGTTGATATCTTAGATGTAGTATCAATGGTTGCAGTAGTTCTAGGAAATAGTGAACCTATAACATGCGCAGATTATAATGATGATGGAAGTATCGATGTTCTTGATATTGTAAATGTTGTTTCATTAATCCTAGGAAGTTAGTTTTATTCAACAATAATAATATTAACTTATAATGAAATTTATTTTTGTTGTATGTATTGCTTTATCTAGCTTGCTCGGTGTTTCTTATCCTGAGTTCACTGTTCATATCAATCAAAATCCATTTCCTCAAGATATCTTTATTCATTCAACTGGTGGACATGTACAGCACATGGCAATCCTTGATTCTTCTCTTAATATAAAATGGAATATTGTTTCTTCTAATGGGAAAGGATGGGATTTCAAGGTAAATCATAATGATAAGCTGACCTATTTTAGAAAGCCATCAAATGATTGGAGCCCATCGGGAGGCGGTTTGTTTTATGTAATGGATTCAAATATGAATGAAGTTGATACCTTGGCATGCGCTAACAATTATAAAGCCGATTATCATGATATCCAGGCAACAAATGAAGGTGGATATATTCTTCAGGCTTATGCAAAGCAAGAAATTGATATACCTCAAACTGAAGTGATTGATAGTGCCAATGTTCTGATTATTCAAGAATTTGATGAACAGCATAATTTAATTATGGAGTGGAAAAACTTTGAGCATATGGATATTCAAGATTATGTAGAGGAGTTGAATTTAAATTCAACGTATAGAAATTGGATGCATGGTAATAGCATTGAGATTGATAGCGATGGAAATATAATTCTATCTAATCGTGCAATGAGTGAACTAATAAAGTTTAATCGTGAGTCTGGTCAGATCTTGTGGAGGCTAGGGGGACCAATGAATGATTTTACGTTTATTAATGATCCTTTAAATGGCCCAAATAGACAGCATGATGCTAGACGTCTTGAAAATGGAAACCTTATGATTTTTGATAATGGTGATCAAAGACTATCTCCATATACAAGAATAACTGAATATGAATTAGATGAAGAAAATTTAAT
>PCCQ01000001.1 GCA_002731795.1 Fidelibacterota bacterium | reverse complement strand
GGATTTGAGATTGATGATACTAGTATTGTATCTATTACAATAGAAGAAAATCATGATGACCATGATGATGACGATCATGATGATCACGATCATGATGAAGATTGCGTGAGTGGTGATGCAAATATGGATGGGTCAATAGATGTTTCTGATATCGTTCTTCTTGTAGGATTTATTGTTGGGAATAATGCTTTAGATTCATCACATGATTGTGCTGACTTCATTCATGATGGCAACATAGATATCTTAGATATAGTTGCACTCGTTGCAGTTATTCTTGGTGAAAGAGGAGAAGTAGCTACTTCTGCTGAATTTACTGAAAGAGATAATGTTCTTGTAATGAATGCTAATGGTATTGTTGGAGCTGTTCAAATAACTCTTTCACATGGTAATGATTTTGAGATTGAGTTGACAAATAACTCCCTAGTAGCTGAATATCACACAGATAAAAATACAACTACACTGATTGTTGTAAATCCTGTAGATGATATATTCACAACAAATAATGATTATGTAATAGAAGAAATCATTGCAGCCACTACTGATGGCTATATAGCTACTAGCTGGGTTAAACCAGGAGCTATTGAACTCAGCAATGCATATCCTAACCCATTTAATCCGTCTACATCATTTGATCTAAATGTAAGTAGCGCAGGATTCGTTTCATTGAATGTCTATAACTTAAACGGACAGTTAGTAGATGTTATCTTTGAAGGTAATATGGATGCTGGAATATATAATATGACTTGGAATGGAGCAGAACTTTCTAGTGGTATGTATATTCTACAAGCAGTAAGTGCTGAACAGGTATCAACACAGAAGTTGACTCTTCTAAAATAAAATAAATCTTTTAAGGGGGTGTTAAAAGTTAATACCCCCTTTCAAGAATATTAACATTATAAATCTATTAAATAGTAACTTCATTTATGAGTTTTAGTTTTCAGTTATTTAAAATTTATATCTATCTAATAACCCCTTTCGGATTATTATTTTCATCATTTAATATTTCAGGATATATTTTTGATGCAGATACAAATAAGCCAATTCAAAATGCACAAATTTTTGAAATAAATAATAATTTTGGAACCACTTCTGATATTAATGGTTATTTTCTTTTGACATTTACTGCAAAAGAAATTAACGATAATGAAATATCTGAAATTAATCTTGCTATTAGAGTTATTGGGTATGATCATAAAGAATTGTTAATCGACTCAATGACTTACTGTTTTAAGTGTAATAATTCAAGAGCTGAATTAGGGAAAATTTTTTTAAAGCCCAAATCTATTGAACTAAACTCTATTGATATAAAGTCTGATATTGATGAATCAAACCAAATTTCTGATATTCAAATATCAGGTAAAGAATTAAGTGAAAATCTAAAAGGTAATATAGCTACAACATTATCAAATCAACCAAACATAGGAATAAATTCATTTGGGATTGTTACTTCAAAGCCATCACTAAGAGGCTTCTCCGGTGATAGATTTTTACTAACAAAAGATGGAGATGAAACTGGAGACCTATCTCAATCATCTATTGATCATGTGATTGCACTTGACATGACTGAGATAAATGAAATAGAGATTATTAGAGGACCAAGATCACTTGTTTATGGTTCAAATACTATTGGTGGAGTTGTTAATACAGGTTTACTAGGAGATCCAAAGGTAAGATTTAAAAAATTTAAAAAACATTTTCTAATTGGCAATGACTCCTACAATAGTGGCTTATATGGAAATATGATGTTATACATGCCATATAAAAACTCACAATTAAACTTATTTTTAAGTCAAAGAGAAACAGGAAATCAGCAAAGTCCTGATGGTGAATTAGAAAATACACAATCATTAACAGAAATATATAAGCTAGGATTTACTAGATATGCCAAAAGAGGATTTTTGAACTTACAATATGAAAACTATAATATGTCTTATGGTATCCCCCCCTATCCTAATGCGCATGAGGATGGTGTAGATATTTTACTTCTTAAGAACTCTTATCTAATCAATTACCACAGAGATCTAAATCTTAAAAACTTCAGTCAACTAAATTTTAAATATAATTTTATTGATTATGTACATATTGAAATGGTTAATGATGATGAAAATACTAATGACATTCAAGAATACCTTGATGATGGGAACTTTCATGTATCTCTAGCTAAAATAACAAAAAATTATAAAATTGAATTAAGTGGAAAGAAAATTTTATATGGTTTAGAGCTAACTGAAAGAGAATTCAATCCAGCTGGATTCTATTTAACGCCAATCACAAATGAAAAACGTTCTTCAATTTATGGTTTCCATGAATTTACATTTAAAAAATTGGGTATTGATTTGCAAAGCTCTTTTAGATTGGGACAATTACTTGTAAATCCAGGACAATACGACATTGACTCTCAAGCAGCAAATTTAATTTTAAAGGACAGTGAAGGAAATCCCATCTTAGATGAAAATGGAAATAAAATTAGTTTAGTTGAAGATAAAGAATTTTATAATCTCTCTTTATCTTTTGGGATAAGAAAAGTAGTTGATAATATAGAATTTAATAGTTGGTTTATGCATACTATGAGACCACCAAGAGTGGAAGAGCTTTTTTCAGATGGACCACATTTAGCTTCATATGCATTTGAAATAGGTAATCCGAATCTGAAGTCAGAGAGAATTTATGGAATAGAAAACTCAATGAAATACAAATCTGATAAACAAAGCATGTCTATAGTAACATTTTACAATTATAGTCCCTACTATTTTGAGATGACAAAAGATGGCCTTTGTGAAATCCCAGAAGATTGGCAACCATGGACAACACATCCATGTTATGGAGCTGATTATATTGATTGGGGTAGCGGTGCGATGGGATGGCTCCATAAATATAGCTCAAAAGGTAGTGAAGTTGTTATAAAGGGATATGAATTTGATTGGCAATATTATTTTGATAATATGCATCTCAAATATAGTCTTTCTTTTGTTCAAGGAGATAGCAAAACTACAGAAATGCCATTATCTTATATATCACCAATGAAGCAAATCTTAACATTTGATTTTATAAGGAAAAATGTAAACTATAAGTTAAGATTAACAAATATTGATGCTCAAAATAGAACTGGTGAATTTGAGACATCTACCCCTGAAACTTTTTTAACAGATTTTGTATATACCTTTAATTTTGAAGCCCATAGCCTAACTCTTCAACTTAATAATATATTTGATAAAACATATTACAATCATCTTTCAAGAATTAAAGATCTCAAGCCTGAACCTGGCGCTAGCATACATTTTAATTATAAAGTTATTTTTTAAATAAATTTAACTTCTTAATCATTCAATTTTTATTTCCATCATATAGAAAATAAAATTTTATAAATAAATTCCAGTAAGTCTTAAATTTCAAAAATGGAATATTCATATTCAAAAAAACTTAAATAAGGTAAAGTTAATCAATGAAAATATTTTTTAGTTTCATAATACTATTTAATATAATTCTATCAGATACAAATACTATTCAGTCTATAGAAATAACGACATCAGATGGCAATATATTTATTGGTACACTTATTGAGGAAGATGAAAACTCATACAGAATAGTTACTAATAGNGGAATAAATATTGATGTTCCAAAGTCAAGTNTCAAAGAAGTTAATTATATTNAACTTTCAAGNTATGAAGAAGGATTATANCGACCAGATCCAAATAAGAGNATGTATTTATTTGCACCNTCNGCANATCNAATAGGTGANGGNAATTCNTATATNAGAGATTTTCAAGTTTTCTTNCCATCATATAATCGGGGCTTTAAAGAAAATATTTCAGTTCAAGCTGGAGCACTAACGTTTCCNTTTATGCCTCTTAAATATGTACCAGTTATTTTATCTACTAAATACTCTTTCCCTAAAAAAAATAATATCCAATTTTCAACTGGCGCTCTTTATATGACTACACCCTTTAATTTTGAATCAAGTTGGGCTACTGGAATTACATTTGCAAATGCTACCATAGGTGATTTATTTAGTCATTATACTATATGTCTAGGATGGGGTTATTTCAGAGATGAACGAGATTTTGAATTAATGGAAAATCCAATTATTGTTTTTGCTGGCAATGAACGTGTATCTGATCGAACTGCGTTGGTTTTTGAGTTTTGGAAGTTTCCAAATGTAGAAATTCAGTACTCACCTCTATTTATATCAACTAGATTTATTGGAAGAAAGTTTTCTGTTGATATTGGAGCTGGTAGCTCTTTAGAGTTATTGCAAGAAGGTATACCTATCCCAATATTAAATTTCACATATCACCCTTAATAAGATTTGCTAATAAATGAAAAATAATATAACAATAATAATATTCTTTTTTACAATGCTGATGGCACAAGACTGCTGTGAAGCACAATCAATAGCTGAAAATGAATGCGGTGGAATTGGATGCTATATTCCACAATGTACTGATGAATGTGAATGGGAATTTATGCAGTGCTGGAATTCAACAGGATATTGTTGGTGTGTAGATGGAAATGGCATTGAAATTGAAGGTACTAGCACCCCTTCCTGGCAGGGATATCCTGACTGTGAAAATCAAAATAATTGTATTGATGGTGAAATTAACCTTGATAATCCATGTAATCCCATCGAATGCATCGATGGAGAATGGATTGAGATAATTATTGATTGCGCTGAAGACTTCGGAGTACCTTGCAATGGTGGAATCTATATCTCGCCCCCTGAAGGCCAGTGTTGTTCTGATTGTATTTCATACGGTGATATAAATATGGATACTAGTGTCGATGTACTAGATGCTATAGATGTAGTAACCTTAATTTTATATGGTCAATATAATGAAATAGTTGATATGAATTTTGATAACACATTAAATGTCTTAGACTTAATTGAGATTATTGATACAATAATCAATTTGTAAAATTCTGTAACTGCTATGACTTATACTTATTTATTTTCTTAAATTATAAAATGAAAAAAATGTTTATTATCCTATGTATAAATCTACATCTATTTGCAACTCCTAGTATTGAATGGTTCCAAGGCTATAATGGGTCTGCAGAAGAATCTCACGGTCACTATATTTTAACATGCCAAGATGGTGGCTTTCTACAAATTGGCGAAACTAACTTCCTTCCAAATTCTAAAATATATGTAGTTAAAACTGATTCAGATGGAGATTTTTTATGGAGCAGAGAAATTAATATCGGTGGACATAATTTAGGTAATAGTGCAATTGAGCTTGATGATGGGTATCTTATTTCTGGAGCTTTAAATAGAAATAGCGCTCTTATAAAATTAAATAAAGAAACAGGTGAAACAATATTTTCTGAAACATTTAATAATGGTGGTACTGACGCATTTGAGCATGCCGCTATAACTCCCAACGGCATTGTAGCTGTTGGATATGTGTATGCCCAAGATTCTAACAATACATTTTATACAGAAGGTCAAGGCTTTTTAATGTTTTTAGATAATGATGCAAACGAAATTAATTCGATAAATCTTAATACATATATTTCTCAAGCGTATAGAGTCCAGTATTTAAATCAAGAACTAATAATTTCAGGACTTTCAGAAGAAGCATTTGATTTTAAAGTCATTAAAATGTCACTAGATGGTGATATACTATGGCATCAATCATATGGAGGTAATGACTATGATCATTGCTTTGGTATGGATATTAATACAAATGGTGATATTTTCCTTACAGGTCACACATTATCAGGAACTGCTAACTGGGATACCTACACAATGAAGCTAGATAATAATGGTAATTTATTGTGGCAACAAAAAGTAGGAAACCCTAGAGGATTTAACCCACAATTCATCCATGATGAAGCTTGGGGAATAAAAGCTACAAATGATGGTGGCTGTGTTACTATTGCAGGAACTGGAGATGAATATAATTACTCTGAATGTAATGGTAATGACTGCTCTGACACATGGAATGCATATTTGATAAAATTTAATAATGATGGTTTAGTTGAATGGGATGAAACATATTCTTCTTTAGATCTCTTTAATTATGCATATGATTGGGCTGGGGAAGATATTGATTTAACAAGTGATGGTGGAGCTATAATAGCAGTAGATAATGGTGAGTTTGGATTTTTAAAACTAAGCAATGTTCAAAATAGTATTTTAGGTGATATAAATAGTGATAGTTCTATAAATATACTTGATGTTGTACTTTTAGTAAATATTATACTTGGTATTGATCAAGGAATTGGAGCAGATATTAATCAGGATGGAGATATTAATATTATTGATGTAGTCCAACTAATCAATATCATTCTTGAATAAACCTTGAGATATGATCTAAATGCAAATACCAGAGACCGGTAGTTACTGTCATTATGTTTCAAAGCTCAAAATAAATCATCCCGATAGAATTTACCATGATAATTTTTACGGTAAAGAAGTTCATGATGATAATGAGTTATTTGGAAGATTGATACTCGAAATAAATCAAGCTGGTTTGTCCTGGACAACAATACTTCAAAAACAGGATAATCTCAGAAAAGCATACTCAAACTTTAATATTAAAAAAGTCTCAATGTATTCAAATGATGATATTGAAAGCCTATTAAGTAATGCAGGTATAATAAGAAATAGGCTTAAAATAAATGCAATTATATATAATGCCAATAAGATTATCGAAATTCAAAAAGATTTCGGCTCCTTTTATTTATGGTTAAAAAAATTAAAATGTAAAGACATTGAAGATTGGATTAAAATTTTTAAAAGTAATTTTAAATTTACTGGTCCAGAAATAACTAGGGAATTTTTAATTAGTACAGCATTCGTCAAAGGAGCTCATGTGAAAAGCTGTCCCAGCTATAAATATTAATAATTTAGCTTCTTTTTTTTATAACAAACCTACTTTCACAACAACTTTCAATTTTTGTAAATTATTATATGAAACATATAATATCATTCATTCATAGTACTCTGATAATAATCAACCCATGGTACAATATAAAAATAATGCATACCAATATTAGGGCTGATATTCTATCAGGTATTACAGTTGCTATCATTGCCCTTCCATTAGCTCTTGCATTTGGTGAAATTTCTCAATTAGGCCCTGTAGCAGGAATCTGGGGTGCTATAGCAGGTGGTATAATTGGAGGTCTTTTTGGAGGATGCATGGTTGGAGTAAGTGGTCCCACGGCTCCAAAAGCTGCTCAAATTGCAACATTTATGAGTCTATTTATTATTGGATCTACTGATAAACCTGATTTAATAGCTGCATTTTCTATCATATTTCTAAGTGGAATAGTTTTAGTTTTCATATCTTTATTAAAAATTTCTAGGTTCATTCATTTGACACCATATTCAGTTATTGCTGGATTCATGTGTGGGATTGGAGTCATTGTAATCCTTACACAAATCAATGCATTCTTAGGATTAGAAGCAGAGAAGAATATTCATAGTGTTTTTCAGAATTTTTCAAAAAATTTAAAAAATGCAAATCCAGATGCACTATTTGTTGCCCTGCCTTCTTTGTTTATACTGTTTTCTTGGTCACGATTAGAACAAAAAGTTGATTTTTTAAAAAACATCCCTTCTCCATTAGTAGCTTTAATTGCAGGAACAAGTATAGCCTCTATCATGGGATTAAACATTCCCTACATAGGAGACAAAATGGGTGGAGCAAAAGAGGCTGAAATTTTTTCTTTGTATGTACCCGACTTGACAAGACTTAGTGAATTCATCATTCCAGCTCTTGCATTAGCTGGACTAGCGATACTAGATAGTTTACTTAGCTGTAAGGTTGCAGATAATATGACAGGAGAGCATCATAGTAGTGACAAGGAAACATTCGGTCAAGGTATGGCAAATATTGCTGCAGGCCTTGTTGGGGGAGTTACCACAGCAACTGCAACAATGAGAACTGTAGCAAACATAAAATTTGGTGGACAAACTCCACTAGCATCTATCGTGCATGGACTAACATTACTTGCGATATTATTGGGCCTCGGATTTTTAGTAGAAGCAATTCCAACAGCATGTTTAGCAGCAATTTTATTTAAGGTTGGCATTGACATAATGGATTATAGAATATTACCTATTATTAAAAAGCTTCCAAATACAGATTTAATAGTTTTTATTATTGTTCTATTTGTTACTGTATATGAAGATTTAATGGTAGCTGTTGCAATAGGAGTAATCTTTGCAGTTTTAAAATCTCTAAATCAGATAAAATCAATAGTTAAGTCAAACTTCAAACATAAAATCATATCCTTACAAGATTCAAAATACAGTCCTAAAAAAATGGATGATGAAAGACTTAATAAGCTACCCGTTTTGATACTTCAACCTCATGGTCCCCTATTCTTTGCTTCAATTGAAAAATTAATTCAAACTTATTCTAAAATAAAAGAACATGAATTACTAATTGTTGACTTAGATAAAGTTACAATGATTGACTTATCTGGGGTTTTCTCTCTTGAGGATCTTATTATTGGTGCAAGAAAAAATGGAATTAAAGTTTTTGTAACTAATGCATCTTCTAATGTTAACAATGTACTATCTAATCTAGGTTTTATAAGAAAAATTGGATCAGACAATTATAATAGATCTCATAATGCAGTTACTTCATTTATAAATGAACGCTTTAATATAAATATTTCATGAATGTAGATTTTATAAAAGGGCTCATTTTAGGTATAATTATTACAATATGTTCTTGCTATTTTATCGGTGATGTAGAAATAAACACAAATTTTGAATTTAATAATCAAAAAGATGATCAAATAAAATCTAACCTGTAAAGTCTTGTAACATCACTAGCTCTAATATCATTTTATTTTTATATTGAAACATGAAAATCCTCATTTTATTTTTACTTACCAATTTCTCATTTCCATGTGAAGACTCTATCGTTACATTAACTATGCAAGACTCATGGGGGGATGGATGGAATGGTAATACATTTTGTTTAAATTCAGATTGTACAACTTTATTAAACGGTTCATTGGGAACTAGTGAATTTTGTATTGATTTGTCCATTGAAAATCAAATTACCTGTGGTGGTGGAAATTGGCAATCTGAGGTATACTGGAGTCTTTCAAATCCTACGGGAGAAACTATTGCTTCGGGTGGAGCTCCATTTGAGGGTTGTGTAGGTGGAACTTGTGAGCCAGAAATTATTGAATCTTTACAGTTTAGTCATAATGGGCTAATAAGGGATTATTTTTTATATCTTCCTAATAGTATAGAAGATAATGCGCCAATAGTATTTCTTCTTCATGGATATAGTGGATCAGCTACAGGAATTTTAAATTATTCTGGTATGATTGATGTAGCAAATGAAAATGGATTTGCACTGTGTGTACCTCAGGGAACATCTGATGGAAGTGGTTATAATTTTTGGAATGTTGGATATGATTTTCATCAAAATCAAAATGTAGATGATGTCGATTTTATAATGTCACTAGCAGTACATCTTCAAGAGCAACATTCATTAAATCCTGAAAATACATTTGTAACTGGCATGTCAAACGGCGGCGATATGTCTTATATGCTTGCTTGTCAAACTAATAATTTTTTTAAAGCAATTGCTCCAGTTGCAGGGACAATGCTAGAAAGTATTTTCAATACTTGTGAAACATCTCCGATTCCAGTATTTGAAATTCATGGAAGTAATGACAATATAACGCTTTGGGATGGTGATATGCAGAACAATGATGGCTGGGGTGCATATTTAAGTATTCCAGATATTATTGATTATTGGTCTAACAATAATAGCTGTGCGAACTATGAAAATATTTTTCTACCTAATACAAGTGTAAATGATGGAAGTTATATAGTTCATCGTAGATATTTTGATTGTTTAGATAATTCTGAAGTTTGGCTGTATGAGGTTGTTGATGGAGAGCATGATTGGCCTGGAGCATATGGAAATATGGATATTCAATCCAGTCAAGAAATTTGGAGTTTCTTTAGTCAGTATATCTCTACTATGGGTGATATCAATAATGACGATACTATAGATGTACTTGATGTAGTTCAACTAATCAGTATAATATTAGAAAACAATTTCACTTCAAATGGTGACCTAAATCAAGATCAAATAAATAACGTTCAAGATATAATTATTTTAATTAATATTATTTTAAATATTTAAAACTGGATAAAGTGCAAACTATTAATGAAATATAAATTTAAGATAACAGGATTTGGGTACTACCTACCACCTAAGATTGAAACATCTCAAGAACTATCTAAAAAAATAAATAAAAGTAATGAATGGATTATTTCCAGAACAGGAGTTAAAGAAAGAAGAGTTTCTGAAATTGATGTCGATATAATGGGAGCAATTGCCTCAAAAGATGCTATAGGATCTAAGCCTAAACCAGATTTAATCATTAATGCTTCAGGTGTTCCAAAACAAACTATTCCTGATACATCTGTATTCGTTCAAAAAGAACTAGGTTATGAAGGAATCCCATCTTTTAGTATTCATTCAACTTGCCTATCATTCATTACTGCGTTGAATGTAGCAGGCTCATTAGTTGAATCTAATTCATATAAAAGAATACTAATTATCTCGTCAGACAGAGGAACACGAGGACGAAATTTTAATGAATCTGAAAGTGCTGCATTACTTGGAGATGCTGCTGCTGCTATTTATATCGAAAAAAGTGATAATGGTGATTCAGGGTTAATTGACTACGAAATGGAATCTTGGCCAAAAGGAGCACACCTAACTGAGGTTAGAGGAGGTGGTACCAATAAACATCCTCAAGATAAAGATACTACTAATGATGATAATCTATTTTCAATGTCTGGACCTTCTGTATTTAGATTTGCATTACCAAAAGTCCATACAATGATTAAAGATATTTTAAGTCGCAACAAAATGGATCAAAATGATATAGAGTTACTAATCCCTCATCAAGCATCTAGCAGAGGAGTAAAAGCCTATTCAAAGTTTGGAGGATTCAAAAAACATAAAGTAATGGATATTGTTGAAAAAACAGGTAATTGTGTTGCAGCCTCTACCCCATTGGCTCTTTGTTTAGCATATGAAAAAAATATAATTACAGAAGGACATAAAATCATGTTTGTTGGTACTGGAGCAGGGCTATCAATTGCATCTGCTATAGTAAAACTATAGGTTTTTGAATTAAGACTATATTAAGATGTGAATGATATTAATTATATTTTAATTCTACTAAGTGTAAATGGAGATACACCTAAGAAAGATGCTATATGTTTTTTTGGTGCAGAATTAAATGCTTGATTATAAGATTTAGAAAATAATGTAAATGAATCAATTGAGCTGGAATGAATTATTTTTCTTTGGAAGTTTAATAAGCACATAGATATTTGAGCTCTATATATTTGTTCAAAACTAGCCCATTCTGGAATTTCTTTTTTAATAATATCTAATGAGGTTCTATTAAATACATATAAATCACAATCAACTAAAGCTTCAATGAAAACCTTACTTAAAGTACAATTAAAATAACTATTTAAATCTGTAAAAAAAGATCCCTGTTGAAAAAAATCATGAGTAATTTCATTGCCTGCATCATCATAGCTAAAGCTTCTAAGAAGGCCTTTATCTATAAATCCAATCTTATCATTCCTCGAATCTAATCTTAAAAATTGATCATTTTTACTTAAAGTATTTTTAATAAGATGACTTTTTATTAATTGAGTTTGTTCATCATTCAGCTTTAAAATTTTATTTATTTCAGATATAACTTTCATAATCCTGGACCTATTATTTAAAAAATGTATTTATAACTATAAAAATAAATTATATATAATTTTTAATAATAAAAAAAAATAATACAACTCGTTACAAAAAATATATACACAATAAACATTTGCTTAGTAGATTAGCTTATTATGATAAAATACATTCATATATATTTATTATACCTAAGTAATTTATTCGCCATTACATCTTTAGAATCATGTATAGCTGATAAAAATGATAGAGAGATTATTAGAAATCAATTCACTTTTCATGAAACTATTGAAAGTGAAAATTTTGTTATTCATTTCACTACTTCATCAATTGACTCTCAATATGTTAATGGTCAATGGTATAACCTTCAATCAAACTATAGTTATGCACAATCTATCATAGATCATGCAGAATCTGCTCTATCTATATATATTAATAATGGTTGGGAAGCTCCTCCTCCAGATTGTGATGAAACGATTATAGACTTCAACTCTCCAAATCACTGTGTAAACTTTGGAGGTAATTCACTTTATGATATATATATATCGAATGATGCTGCTGGAATGGTTGTTCCTGAAAATCCATATCCAGTAGAACCCTATATTGGAGGGATGACAAGTTTCATGAAAATTTCAACCTTGTTAAATGAATATCAAACTATCCCTTCATGGAATGAGCACGTAGTTGCACATGAGCTCCATCATTCAATACAGCTTAGATATGGATACTCTGTATCAGGTTCACCAGGTAATTATATTTATAATGGATGGTTGTTTGAGCAAACTGCGACTTACATGGAAAATGTAATATATCCAAATAGTATGCATCTACGTTTAATGTTATCAAACTGCAATGTGGTTACTCCATTAACATACCCTCATTACAATATTGATTATCCTGCTGAAATCTATCCATATAGAAGTGCATTATGGCAAAAATTTCTTGTAGAGTCAATCGGTGATTCCTCAATTATTAGATATATATGGGAAGATTATGGTCTTAATTATTCTACAGGAGAACAAGTATCTTTATTTCCTATATATAGTGATGCAGTTGAATATGCATCTAATGGTGAAAAAAACTTAACTCAATCCTATACAGACTATGCTATTTGGAGATACTTTACTGGTGAACGCTCCATAAGCAATCTATTCTTTGATGAAGCTAGTTTCTACTGTACATCATCTGCAGAATCAATTGTTGACACTTCATTTACTATTCAGGCAAATAAGGGAGCCAGTATTTTTATAGAAATGCCATCGGAAGATACTGATATATATGTAACATCAGACTTCCCAAATGAGATTAGTTTATCATTGGTAAGCATTAATCCTCATAACGAGTTTGATATAATTGCTTTAAATTATGAAAACAATAATTTCATTGGGAATCTAGCAAGTAGTAATCAAAATATTTTAATTGCAAATTCAAAATATAATAATAATGATATAGAACAAATTTCATTTACAGTTTTTTTAGAATCGGACACTATTATTGGGGATACAAATACAGATGGAAGTGTAGATATTTTAGATGTTATTTTAGTAGTAAATCAAATTCTTAATGATGATTATAGTAATATTGGTGACCTAAACTCAGATAATAGTTTAGATGTCATTGATATTGTTCTTTTAATGGAAATAATTCTTAATTATTAGATAGTGTAACTTAATGTAAAAATTCTTTATGATTGTTTTTATATTTTTTAAATTTTTAAAATTTTTAAATAGGAACTATAAAATGTTAAACAAATTTATACCATCTATAATATTATTATTCAGCTTTGTTTATGCTGAATGCTATGAATTAAACCAAGCTGATTGCTTATATTGGAATACATTCTGTGAATGGAATGATGAAACTGGTCAATGTCAAGAAATTGGAGGTGGCGGTGGCGATGGTGGCGGTGGCGATGGAAGTGGTGATGGTCCTTATCAATATTCAACAATTTCAGAATCACAGGGACTTAGAAATGGACCTGATTATAGAGATGG